>NZ_LZSZ01000029.1:0-14315 GCF_001665645.1 Mycobacterium sp. 852002-30065_SCH5024008
GTCCAGGAACGCGCGCGCGTCGGCCCGGGTGTTGGAGGCGACCGAACGGACCTGGCGTTCCTGGAACAGGTGACGCTGGTAGTTGAGCACCGGGATATCGGACAGGTGGATGCCGGCGATCGCCAGGGTGCCGCCGCGGTCCAACGCTTCCAGCGCGGGCAGCACCAGCTCGCCGACCGGTGCGAACAGGATGGCCGCATCCAGGGGAACCGGAGGCGGGTCGGCCGCGCCCTGCGCCGACGCCGCGCCGAGCTGCATCGCCAGTTCACGCGCCTCGGCTCCCCGCGTCATCACGTGCACCTCGGCGCCCTGCGCCAACGCGACCTGCGCGGTGATGTGGGCGCTACCGCCGAAGCCATACAGACCCAGCCGTCCGCCCGGCGGCAGCTCGGCGCGCAGCAGGGAGCGATAGCCGATGATGCCGGCGCACAGCAACGGCGCCAACTCACTGTCGCTGTAACCGCTCGGCAGTGGGTGCGCGAAAGCGGCTGGAACCGTGGCGAATTCGGCGTAGCCGCCGTCGGCGTCCCAGCCGGTGTAGCGAGATTGAGGGCAGAGGTTCTCGTCGCCGCGGCGGCAGTACTTGCACACGCCGCAGGTGTGGCGCAGCCAGGCGATCCCCACCCGGTCTCCCACCTGAAATCCGTCGCCCGCCTCGGGGCCAACCTCGACGACTTCGCCCACCACCTCGTGGCCGGGCGTGACGTGGTCGCGGTGTACGGGCAGGTCGCCCTCGGTGACGTGCAGGTCGGTGCGGCACACCCCGCAGGCCCGCACGGCGACCAGCAACTCCGCTGGTCCGGGGCGCGGGACGTCGGTGGTGAATTGCTCCAGCGGGCCGGTGTCCATCGGACCGGGCCGGCGCACCCGCCACGCGTGCATGGTCGTGGTGGTTAGCGGTGGAACCATTCGTCCATCATGCCGCTAACCACCACGGCCGCAACGTGCTAACTGATCAGGTCCGCCGCACCATGCCGACGATCCAGAGCCAGGATCAGCGACCCGAGCAGCGCGGTGAGGAAGGTGAAGATAAGGCCACCACCCGCGGTGTTGACGAAGAAGCTCAGGATGAAGCCGCCGATCAACGCGCCGATGATGCCGATCACGATGTCCATCAGGATGCCGGCGCCACTGCCCCTGATGATCTTGCTGGCGAGCGCACCCGCCAGACCACCGATGATGATGTATCCAATGATGCCGACGCTCGTGAACGTCGTTGAGCGGGCCAGATATTCGGTAGCTGCCATGACGTCCATGCGGGTCTCCTTGCAATCGCTGGCAAAGCCCAGCGAGTTGCTGGGCCATCATCTCGGTATACCCGCTTTGCGTAACGGAAAAGGTTCCGTTTCGGAGACGGTTGGCGCATCATCCGGACGCGCCGATCGCACGTCAGGTCGATTGCGTCCGCTGTGGTGCCGGCGCTGGGGCGGGGCTGACCTCTCCCGCCGCCGCCGGCGCCGGAGCCGGTGAGGGCGCCGGGGCTCCCGGAGCCGGAGCGGGTGCCGGGGCTTCCGGAGCCGGAGCCGCCGGCGCGGGTTGGGCGCCCGGGGCCGGCTGTGCACCAGCGGCCGGCGCGGGCGGCCCCGCCCAGGGCTGGATGGACTCCGCCAGCGCCTTGGCCGCGCCCTTGTCTACGGGGTCGTTTGCCGTACCGAGCCACACCACGAACCAGCGTTGCGGCGGTCCGCCGTTCGGCGTGTTCGCGGCGGGCAGCCCGACCACGCCCGTCCAAATCTGGCCATTGGGCTTGGAGGCGTCGCTGAACTTGACCTCGTAGTACGACGCGCTGCCGGTGACGCCGTTGGCCCCGGTGAGTGGGGTGCTTTCCTGGTTGATTCGGGTGCCCGGATACGGCAGGAAGAACTCACCCATGTCCGAGCCCAGCCGCACCGCGGCCTTGGAGTTGTTGGCTTCGGCACTGGCGTAGAGCTTCTGGTCCAGTCGGCCCATCACGATGCGGGTGTCGTTGGCCACCGGCGGCGGCTGGTCGGGCAGCGGCGGCTGCCCCGTCGTCTTACTCAGCAGCGCCGAGCCGTAGTCGAGGTGGGACGCGTCCGACTCCACCCAACCGGGGGGAAGCACGTAACTGAAGCCACCCACGGCGTTGGCGATCCGCCCGGCGTTCGGGTCAGCCGGCGGCGGAGGCGGCGGCGCGTTCGGGTCGACGGGCGGTGGTGGCGGTGGCACGGGCGCGTTCGGATCGACCGGTGCCTGAGGAGCGCCGGGCGCCGCAGCGGGAGGAGGGGCGGTCGTCGTCGCCGGCGGGACTGGAGTCGGGACTTCCGGGTCGGCGTACGAGGTCGCGGGCAAAGCGATCGTGACGGCGCTGGCACTGGTCACCGTGGCTATCGCCAGCGTCGCCCACAGGCCTCTGCGACGTGTCGAGTTGGGTTCCACCTGGTCCATGGCGACGAACCTACCGTGTTACCGCTGTGGCGCAAGGAGCCTTGCGGACAATTGCGATGCCGTTTTTCCGATGTTGCCGATGTGCAACCCACCGCGCGGCCAGGCGCTCAACTGCGCCCCTCAGTGCGCCACCGGATACAACGCCACCTCATGGGCTTTGACGGAGAACCACACCTGCTCTCCGGGCGCCAGCCGCAGCTCCGAGGCGGCGTCGACGGTGATCTCCGCGGCCAGCCCGGGGGCGCCATCGGGTTGCTGCTCGCCGCGCACCAGCACCGCCGACCCGCGAATGTCCATCTCCGCCACCGTCACCTCGACCGTGTTGCGGGGGCTGCCGTGTGGCCGCTCCCGATAAACCGCCACCGCCGTGGGCGGGAAGACCGCGATCGCGTTCCGTCCCTCGGCAAGCTCGCCCCCCTCAGGGGCGGGGGCCGCATGCCAGCGGACGCCCGAGCGCGCCTGCAGCGAGGCGTCGGGGCCGACGGTCCCGTTGACCAGGTTGATGCCGGCGATACGCGCCCCGAAGTGGCTGCGCGGCGCGGTGAGCACGTCGGAGACCGGGCCGATCTCGGAGACCTTGCCGGCCTCCAGCACCAGCACCCGGTCGGCCAGCGTGAACACGTCGAGCAGGTCGTGCGTGATCAGCACGACCGCGCAGCCGGTGCGGCCGACCGCGCCGCGCAACACCGCGCGGATCCCCGCGGCCGCGGCGACGTCGAGACCCGTCAGCGGCTCGTCGAGCAGCAACACGTCGGGCTCGGCGGCCAGCGCCCGCGCGATCGCCACCCGCTGGGCCTGACCGCCGGACAGCTGGCGCGCCTTCCGGTCGGCCAGCGGCTCGGCGTCCACCTCGCGCAGCCAGCGCAGCGCCGTCGCCTTCTCCGCGGCCCGGGCCGGGCGCAGCCGGACACGACGGCTGTGCGGCCCGAACGCCACGTTGGCGGCAACGCTCATGTGCGGGAACAACAACGGGTCCTGCAACAGCAGGCCGACGCGGCGGTCATGGGTTGCCACGTCCACCCTGGCCTCGGTGTCGGTCAGCACCCGATCCCCCAACCGCACCAACCCGCGATCCGGGCGAATCAGCCCCGCGATGACGTGTAGCGCGGTCGACTTGCCCGCGCCGTTGGGTCCGAGGACCGCCAGCACTTCGCCCGCCGATACGGAGAACTCGACGTCCAACTGGCGGTCCGCCACAACGGCGCGCAGCTGCAGGTCACTCACGGTTGCCTCGCCTCGGTGACGGTCAGCCGGCGAGCGCCCAACCCCAACACCACCACCGCCGCCACGGCCACCAACAGGATCGACAACGCCACCGCCGCGTCGGCGTCGGTGACCCGCTGCAGGTAGATCTCCAGCGGCAGCGTGCGGGTGACTCCTTGACGGGACCCGGCGAACGTCAGCGTCGCGCCGAACTCCCCCAGCGAGCGGGCGAACGCCAGCACCGTCCCCGACATCAGGCCCGGCAGCAGCAGCGGGAGGGTGACCCGCCACCAGACGGTGCTGGGACGCGCCCCGAGGGTCGCCGCCACGACCTCGAAGTCGGCGCCGGCGGTACGCGCGGCCCCCTCCAGGGAAATCACCAGGAACGGCAGCGAGACGAACGTCTGCGCCAGCACCACCGCGGTGGTGCTGAACGCGATGCTGATGCCGGCGGCTTCGAGGTACCGGCCGAGCAATCCGAGCCGGCCGAACGCGTAGAGCAGCGCGATCCCACCCACCACCGGCGGCAGCACCAACGGCAGCAGGATCAACGGCCGCAACAGCCGCACCGGCCGCGCCGTGCTGCGGGCCAGCACCAACGCCATCGGCACGCCCAACAGGACGCACAGCAGGGTGCTGGCCACGGCGGTCTTGAGGCTGAGCAGCAGGGCCGTCCGTGACGACGGGCTGGTGATCAACGACCAGAAATTCGGCCAGTCGACCTTGATCGCGATGGCCAGCAACGGCAGCACCACGAACGCGGTCCCCACCGCGGCGGGGAGGTACACCCACCGCGGCAGATCCGTGCGAGGCTCTCTAATACGTGCTCCCCTAACCCTGGCCGGGAGATCTACACCGCCTCAACCTAGCGCTGGGCGTGTTGGGAAACGGCCAGCGCGCGGCTGTTCCGCCGATGTGCGGGTTCGGAGCGCGTTTGTTGTGAGATTCTGCTGAGGTGCCAGCGCCTTCGGGTGTCGTGACGTTTCTGTTCACCGACGTTGAGGGTTCGACTCGTCGGTGGGAGGCCGACGCCGACGGGATGCGGGTCGCGCTCGCGGCCCACGACGACGCCTTGCGCGAGGCGATCGAGGCGCACGGGGGCTGGTTGTTCAAGCACACCGGTGACGGCGTGTGCGCCGCTTTCGCCTCGCCACGCTCGGCGGTGAATGCCGCCGTGGCCGCGCAGCGCACACTCGAGTTGCCGGTGCGGATGGGGACGGCGACCGGCGAGGCCGAGCTGCGCGACGGCGACTATTTCGGCACCGTGCTCAACCGAGCCGCACGGGTGATGGCGGCCGGTCACGGTGGGCAGATCCTGCTGACCGAGTCGACGGTAGCCCTGCTGAGCGGAGTGGATCTGGTCGATCTGGGTCCGCGACGGTTGCGGGATATCCCGATGCCGGTCCGCGTGTTCCAGGTCCGCGCCGAAGGCCTGCGGACGGAGTTCCCGCCGCTGCGGGCGCTGGATACGAGTCCGGGAAATCTGCGTCCCGCGGGCACCAGTTTGATCGGCCGCGAGGCCGCCGTCGCCGACATCGAAGCGGCGGTCAAGGCGCATCGGTTGGTAACGCTGACCGGAGTGGGTGGGGTCGGCAAGACCCGTCTCGCGGTAGAAGTGGCCGCGCAGCTGGCCGACGAATTCCCGGACGGGGTTTGGCTTTTCGAGTTGGCCGCGGTCACCGATCCGGCGTCGGTGCCCGACGCGGTCGCGGCGGTGCTCGGCATCACCCAGCAGCCGGGCAAGACCGTCAGCGAGTCGGTGGCCGCCGCGTTGGAGGACCGGGTCAGGCTGTTGGTGCTCGACAACTGCGAGCACGTGCTCGACGCCACCGCCGACCTGATCGAAGTCATCCTCGCGCGATCGTCGACAGTGCAGATCCTTGCCACCAGCCGCGAAGGGCTCGGAATTCCCGACGAGCAGGTCCGCCCGGTTCGCTCCCTGGACGTGGCGGCGGGAGTGGACTCGGCTGCGGTTACGCTGTTCGTCGAACGCGCTCAAGGTATTTCGGCGGGCTTCTCGATGGCCGACGGCGGCGAAGCCGCCGCGGTGGCCGAGATTTGCCGGCGGCTGGACGGGATTCCGTTGGCCATCGAACTGGCCGCCTCGCGGATGGCGTCAATGACCGCCAGTGAAATGCGCGATCGCCTTGACCACCGCTTCAGGCTGCTGGTCGGCTCGCGGCGCGGACTGGAACGCCACCACACGCTGCGCCACGCCGTGGCCTGGTCGTATGACCTTCTCGACGAGACCGAAAAGACGGTGCTGGACCGCTGTTCGGTCTTCGCCGGCGGATTCGACCTCCAAAGTGCTTGCGCGATAGCCGGATCGGATCGCCTCGACGAGTACGCCATCCTGGAGGTATTCGACGCCCTGGTGCGCAAGTCGCTGCTCGTGACCGATAAGTCCGCGGCGCGCACCCGCTTTTCGATGCTGGAAACCATCCGCCAGTTCGCCGAGGAACAACTCATCGCATCGGGTGCGGCAGACGCGGTCCGGACCGCGCACGCCCATTACTTCGCCGGACGGGAAGCCGACCTCATGGCGCTGTGGGACAGCCCGCGACAGCGCGAGGCATACGGCTGGCTCACGGTCGAGCTGGCCAACCTGCGCATCGCCTTTCGTTGGGCCGCCGACCACGGCGACCTGGATGCGGGCGCCGCCATCGCCGCGTATGCGGGCTTGCTTGGTCCGTTTCTCGAGAACTACGAACCCATCGCCTGGGCCGAAGAAATGGTCGGACCCCTTCATGCCGTCGAACACCCGCGGCTGGCAGCCGTATGCGTGGGGGCATCGCTGTCCGTTCTTGTCGGCCGGTACCAAGAGGCCGTGGGCTACAGCGAAATCGGTCAGACGGTTATCGCCGCCGCAGGCGACAAAGTGTCGTACTTCGGCGAGGCGTTTCTCGGCAGTGCGTATTTGTTCGTCGGGCAGCCCGAACGGTACCTCGAGCTGTGCCGCGCCCAGGTGAGGCGCAGCGGCGACGCCAACACGTTCGGGAGGGCGAATCTGGCTTTCGCTTTGGCCGTCTGCGGTTCGGCTGACGAGGCGATGGCGATCGCCGACGGCCTCATCGATGCCGCCGAAGCGAACGGAAATCCATGGGTGCTAGCTTACGTACTTTTCGTGTACGGGTACGCCGTCCGGGCCACCGATTCGGGTCGCGCCCTGGCGGCGCTGCGCCGTAGCCTGCTCGTCGCGCGGGACAGCGGCAACCGGTTCTACGAGACCCAATTCCCGTACTGGGCCGCTGGACTCATGGCCGAGCAAGGGGACCCCTGGGCGGCCTTGGATCATCTCGCCGTGGCCATTCGCAGTAACCACGAGTCGGGCAACATCGGCATGATGTACAACGCGCTCGCTGTCTTCGCCGTGTTCCTCAACCGGCTAGGACGCTACGAACCAGCTTCCACCATCGCCGGGTTGGCGGCGGTCAGTCCGATGGCAGCAACGACCTTGCCCGAACTCGGAGAAATGATCGCGGATCTTCGCAAGGTCCTCGGCGACCAAACCTACGAATCGCTCGCCCGCAAGGGTGAGGTGATGACCACGGCCGACATCGTGACCTACGCCTATGACCAAATTGACAAGATCCGAACCGATTTCGAACGGCCTGCTGAATTCTAGGGTTTGGCGAAGCCGTACTGGGCCAGGATGTTCTGACCGGTGCCGCCGGTCACCATGGCCAGGAACCGTTGCGCCAACACCGGTTGTGGGGCGTTCTTCAGCACGGCGATCGGATAGACGTTCACCGCGCCGGCGGCCTCCGGAAAGCTGACGGGGGTCACCTTGTTCCCGGCGCTGTGCGCGTCGGTCACGTACACCAGCCCGGCATCCGCCTGGCCGGTGGTGACCTTGTTGAGGACGTCCGTCACGCTCGGTTCCTCGCTCACCGGGTTGAGGTGGACGCCGGTGCTGTCTTCGACCCGCTGGGTCGCCGATCCGCATGGCACCGGCTTCTGGCAGATCACCACACCCAGCCCCGGCCGCGCGAGGTCGGCGAAGGAGCCGACCTTCTTGGGGTTGCCCGGCGCGGTGACGATCACCAGCGTGTTCGAGGCGAAGTTCGTCGGGTTGCCCGACAGCAGGCCGGCCTTGGCGACCGTGTCCATCTGCGCGGTGTCCGCCGACGCGAAGACATCGGCGGTCGCGCCCTGCGTCAACTGGGTGGCCAGTTCGGAGGATCCGGCGAAGTCGAATTCGACATTGCTGCCCGCGTTTTGGGCCTTGAACTGCGCGCTGATCTGAGTGAACGCGGGCTTGAGCGAGGCGGCGGCGAACACCACCAGCCTTCCCGAACCCTGCGGGGACGGTTTCGAACCGCACCCGGCCAGGCCCGCAGCCAGGACCATCGACACCACACCGGCCAGGGTCCCGATCCGCCGCATGCGTGCACCCTAACCCGCCGAGGATGCGGCCCGCTTGGGGGCCTAAACGTCGCAAAAAAGTGCCCGACGAAGAGTTACGCAACTGATCCGCGCGTCGCGGCGTCAAGAATTTCGCCGACTAGCTACTGTCCAGTAACATCTAGGCAGATTGATGCCATAACGCGCTGAGATCCCAGGCAGATCCCCCCGGCGTCCTGTGGATGGCCACACGGAACTGCCCGGGTCTGGGTTCAACGTTGAACACGAGGAGGTCATGGCAGTGGAGGTGCTGGTCACCGGTGGAGACACCGAACTGGGGCGCACAGTGGCCGAAGGCTTCCGCGATGCCGGTCACAAGGTGACCCTCGTGGGTGCGCGGCGCAGCGACCTGGAGGTCGCCGCCAAGGAATTGGACGTGGACGCGATCGTCTGCGACACCACCGACCCGGCAAGCCTGACCGAGGCCCGTGCCTCGTTCCCCCATCATCTGGACACCATCGTCAACGTGCCGGCGCCCTCCTGGGAAGCCGGCGACCCGCGCACCTACTCGATCGGCGACACGGCCACTGCCTGGCGCAATGCCTTGGACGCAACGGTGCTGTCGGCGGTGTTGACGGTGCAGACCGTGGGTGATCACCTGCGCTCGGGTGGTTCCATCATCAGCGTGGTGCCCGAGACCCCGCCGGCCGGAAGCGTTGACGCCGCCATCAAAGCGACCCTGTCGAATTGGGTCGCCGGCCAGGCGGGCATCTTCGGCACCCGCGGGATCACCGTCAACGCCGTGGCCAGCGGCCGCAGCGTCCAGCCCGGCTACGACGGCCTCTCCCGCACGCCCCCGTCGGTCGCCGGCGAGGTGGCCCGGTTGGCGCTGTTCCTCACGACCCCGGCGGCCCGCCACATCACCGGCCAGACGCTGCACGTCAGCCACGGCGCGCTCACCCAATTCGGCTGAGGGCGTAATCCGCCGCCGAGCGGTATCGTCCCGCCCGGCGCCGCACTACGGTAGATCGCGTGGCTATTCGACTCGGTCTACAGATTCCCAACTTCTCCTACGGCACCGGGGTGGAGCAACTCTTCCCCACTGTTCTGGCTCAGGCCCGCGAGGCCGAATCGGCTGGTTTCGACTCGGTTTTCGTAATGGACCACTTCTACCAACTCCCCATGCTGGGCGATCCCGACCAGCCGATGCTGGAGGCCTACACCGCCCTGGGTGCGCTGGCCACCGCCACCGAACGAGTTCAGTTGGGCACCTTGGTAACCGGCAACACCTACCGCAACCCCTCGCTACTGGCGAAGATCATCACCACCCTCGACGTGGTGAGCCAGGGCCGCGCGATCCTGGGCATCGGTGCCGGGTGGTTCGAACTCGAACACGACCAGCTGGGCTTCGAATTCGGCACCTTCACCGACAGGTTCAACCGGCTCGAGGAGGCGCTGCAGATCATCCTGCCGATGATCAAGGGCGAGCGGCCAACCTTCTCGGGCAAGTGGTACCGGGTCCGCGAGGCTATGGCGAATCCGCGCTTCCGCGAACACATTCCGCTGATGATCGGCGGCAGCGGCGAGAAGAAGACGATCCCGCTGGCCGCGCGCCACTTCGATCACCTCAACGTGATCGCCGGATTCGACGAGCTGCCAGGCAAATTGGAGGTTGTGCGGCGGCGGTGCGAGGACATCGGCCGGGACCCGGCGACGCTGGAAACCAGCACGCTGACCACGGTGCTGGTCGACGAGAACGCGAAGCCCGATCAGATTCCGGCCGAAATGCAGCAACGCATGGTGGTGGGCGGGCCCGACTCGGTCGCCGACCAGATCAAGACCAAAGTGGTGGACGCCGGCATCGACGGCGTGATCATCAACCTGCCCTTCTACACCCCCGGCGTGATCAGCGCCGTGGGCGAAGCGCTGCGCCCGGTCGTCGGCCTGTAGCCGCCGACGCCTCTCCTGTGGGGTCGCGGATTGGTGCCGCCGCGGTAATACTCCATGTAGCAGCGTTTACCTGCGCCACGACGGCGCAGCGCAGAAGTGAGGGGCCGGGACGGCCATGAAGAAACGAGCCCTGGCGGCGGTCGCGGCCGGTGTAGCGTTCGCCGCGCCGCCGATCGCGCATGCCGACAACAACTGGATCGCCATGGCGATCTCGGACTCGACCGGCCACATCAACATCGCCGACGGAGCGGCCAGCCAGGGCGCGGCCGAGAAGGCGGTGATGGAGACGTGCCGCAAGAGCATCAGCGACTGCCGGCTGCTGGCCAGCGGGCAGGGCGGGTGCGTGGCGCTCGTTTTGAATGCGGCCAAGTCCCGATACTTCGGCGGCTGGGGTCCGACCCGCGAAGAAGCCGAAGCCCAGGCGCTCGAGCGTGCCCCCGGCGGAACGATCCAGGCGGGCCACGACCACTGCGCGGGCGAGGGCTCCAGCCAGTGATGCCGGCTTCGCGCCGATAGCTGATAACTGCGCCACACCGCCCGATGCCCACCAGGCACTTCGGCTCCGAACACCGTTAGTGTTGCAAACAACACATGCGTATCAACTAGGTTTCCGGGTATCCGCCTGACTAGCGTTGTGGCTAACTGCAGTCACGTGTCCAAAAGCCCCCGTCAGGAGCAGCGGAAACATGAGCCCCCCACGAGAAACCACAGCTGGAACCGAACGTCGCCATCAGGTCGTCATCATCGGTTCGGGATTCGGTGGGCTCAACGCGGCAAAGAAACTCAAGCACGCCGATGTCGACATCAAACTGATCGCGCGCACCACGCACCACCTGTTCCAACCGTTGCTGTACCAGGTGGCGACGGGCATCGTCTCCGAAGGCGACATCGCCCCGCCCACCCGCGTCGTCCTGCGCAGGCAGCGCAACGTTCAGGTGCTGCTCGGTGACGTCACGCATATCGATCTGGCCGGCAAGTACGTCGTATCCGATTTGCTCGGCCACACCTACGAAACCCCTTACGACAGCCTGATTATCGCCGCGGGCGCGGGGCAGTCGTACTTCGGCAACGACCACTTCGCCGAATTCGCGCCCGGCATGAAGTCGATCGACGACGCACTGGAGGTGCGTGGACGGATCCTGAGCGCGTTCGAACAAGCCGAACGGTCGCGTGATCCGGAACGACGCGCCAAGCTGCTGACCTTCACCGTCATCGGCGCCGGGCCCACCGGCGTCGAAATGGCCGGGCAGATCGCCGAATTGGCGGCCCACACGCTGAAGGGCTCGTTCCGCGGCATCGACTCCACCAAGGCGCGAGTGATCCTGCTCGACGCGGCCCCCGCCGTATTGCCGCCGTTCGGCGACAAACTGGGCGCGCGGGCGCGCGCCCGGCTGGAGAAGATGGGCGTCGAGATTCAGTTGGGGGCGATGGTCACCGACGTCGACCGCAACGGCATCACGGTCAAGGACTCCGACGGCACCATCCGGCGCATTGAGTCCGCCTGCAAGGTGTGGTCCGCGGGTGTGCAGGCCAGCGGGCTGGGCCGAGACCTTGCCGAGCAGTCGTCGGTGGAACTCGACCGCGCCGGGCGGGTCAAGGTGCTGCCCGACCTGTCGGTTCCGGGGCACCCAAACGTGTTCGTGATCGGCGACATGGCCGCCGTCGAAGGCGTTCCGGGCGTGGCCCAGGGCGCGATTCAGGGCGCCAAGTACGTCGCCGGCGTGATCAAAGCCGAACTGGGCGGCGCCAATCCGGCGGAGCGCGAACCGTTCCAGTACTTCGACAAGGGCTCCATGGCCACCGTTTCGCGGTTTTCCGCGGTGGCCAAGGTCGGCCCGCTGGAGTTCAGCGGCTTCATCGCCTGGCTGATGTGGCTGGTGCTGCACCTGGTCTACCTGGTCGGGTTCAAGACCAAGGTCAGCACGCTGCTGTCGTGGACGGTGACCTTCCTGAGCACGCGGCGCGGCCAGCTGACCATCACCGAGCAGCAGGCCTTCGCCCGCACCCGCCTCGAACAGCTGGCGGTGCTCGCCGCCGAGGCCAAGCCCCCAGCGACCGCCAGGCGGGCGAGCTAACCGGTCGCGGCCGAGTCGAACTGGCGCCGCTGCTATTTGCACGAAAGACGTTACGGCGCAACGTACGTCATCGATCTACGCAGCACGCCCCGATGATCGTCGCGTAAGCCTCGGGTAGGGCTAGGCCTCCAGGTTCTGCAGCCGAACCTGGCCGCGGGCGACCACCCGGTCGTCGGCGTCGGTGATGGCGACCAGCCACAACTGTTGGCGCCGGCCGCGGTGGATCGGGTCGGCGGCGCCGTACACCATGCCTGAGCCGATGGAACGCAGAAAGTCCGTGTTGTTGTTGACTCCCACGACATTCCCGCCGCCGCGGGTGGCGAGCCAGGTGTAGGCGGCGACGCTGGCCATGCTCTCGATGATCGAGCAGTACACGCCGCCGTGCACGAGGCCCATCGGCTGCAGCAGTTTCGGGGTGACCTCGAGCTGGGCGCGGGCGCCGTCGGGGCTGAGTTCGGTGAATTGCAGCCCGATCTCCTGATCGAAGGGCGCGGTGAAATCCGGCGGCAAGGTCGTTTCCGGAGGCTGAGGCACGTTCTGTGTCTACACCATCGGTCGATCGTCGGCGCTCGCGGCGGGACGCCCGCCCAGAAACGGCTGAGCCCCGTGCCGCTGGGGCACGGGGCTCGCCGATCGAGGCGACCGGGGGTCACTGCAGCCCTCAGGACTCGCCGCGGTCGTCGTTCGCTCGACTCGATTAGCATAGGCAAGGCTGCCCTAATTTCGCAAGCACTAATTCGGCGGCGCCCCGGGAAAGCTCGGTACGACGGTCCGTAGTAACCCGGAGTAAGATGTTGCTCGACGCTCAGGAGAGAACGCACTATGGCGAAACTGACCCGGCTCGGGAATCTGGAACGCGCCGTGATGGACTACTTGTGGTCCGCGCCGGAACCGCAAACGGTCCGGCAGGTCCACGATGCGTTGTCCGCGCGACGCGACCTTGCCTACACGACGATCATGACCGTCCTGCAACGGCTGGCCAAGAAGAATCTGGTCTCCCAGATCCGCGACGACCGCGCGCACCGATACGCACCCGTGCACGGCCGCGACGAGCTTGTCGCCGGGCTCATGGTCGACGCGCTGGCCCAGGCCGAGGATTCCGGCGGCCGGCAGGCCGCTCTGGTCCACTTCGTCGAGCGGGTGGGCGCCGACGAGGCGGACGCCCTGCGGCGAGCGCTCGCCGAATTGGAAGCCAATCAACGCAACAACGCGCCATCCGCTGGCGCTTTGACGGAGGACTGAGGGAGACTGACAGCGTGTCCGCGCTGGCCTTCACCATCCTCGCGGTGCTGCTGGTCGGTCCGGTGCCGGCCTTGTTGGCACGCGCGAGCTGGCCGCTGCGCGCTCCCCGCGCCGCCATGGTGTTGTGGCAGGCCATCGCGCTGGCCGCCGTCCTCTCCGCATTCAGCGCTGGCATCGCGATCGCCACTCGGCTGCTCATGCCCGGTCCCGACGGCCGGCCCACCGCCAGCATCGTCGGCGACGCCGGCCGGCTCGGCTGGCCGCTGTGGGCGGCATACGTCGGCGTTTTCGCGCTGACCGTGCTGGTCGGCGCCCGATTGATGGTCGCCGCGATGCGGGTGACCATCGCCAACAGGCGACGGCGCGCCCACCACCGCATGGTGGTCGATTTGGTCGGAGTCGGCCACGACGCCGCGCTCCCCCAGCCCTGCGCCCACACCCGTGACCTCCGCGTGTTGGATGTTGCGCAGCCGCTTGCCTACTGCCTGCCCGGCGTGCGCAGCCGGGTAGTGGTCAGCGAGGGGGCGCTGAGCACGCTCGCCGATGCGGAAGTCGCGGCGATCCTCACCCACGAGCGGGCCCACCTGCGAGCCCGGCACGACCTGGTTCTCGAGGCCTTCACCGCGGTGCACGCCGCGTTCCCGCGGCTGGTGCGCAGCGCGAACGCTCTCGGCGCGGTCCAACTGCTCGTCGAGCTGCTCGCCGACGACGCCGCCGTGCGCGCGGCGGGTCGCGCTCCCCTGGCGCGGGCCCTGGTTGCCTGCGCGTCCGGCCGGGCGCCGTCGGGCGCATTGGCCGCGGGCGGCACCAGCACGGTGGTCCGCGTGCGCCGGCTGTGCGGGGAGGGCAACAGCCTGGCGCTCTCGGCGGCCGCATACCTCGCGGCGGCGGCCGTGTTCGTGGTGCCCACCGTCGCGTTGGCGGTCCCGTGGCTCACGGAATTGCGGCGCCTGTTCAACCTCTGAGGCGACGCCGGAGCCATCACCCCGGGCGGGCGCATGTCCGCTGTGCCACAGTGTGACGGAAAGCTTTTGGGCAAGGTTCTCCAACTTGAGAGGCGAAGACATGGGTTCGTCGGATGCAAAGACCGCGGCC
>NZ_LZSZ01000030.1:0-90512 GCF_001665645.1 Mycobacterium sp. 852002-30065_SCH5024008
GAATCGTTACCGGCACGAGACCAACGCGCCCCTAACATCGTGGGGTGCGGCTCATTCCATTGACGCTAGGCGCCGGAGGGGGTTGCACCAACGCTGGGCTCGGCGCCTGATAATTCGTCGGGAGCGCTGATGTGGAGCCAGCCGTCGGCGTAAGAGTGGTCGACGGAGAGTGGTTCTGCTGGGCGAGGAGTGCAATGACGACACCTATACCTCCTAGTAGGAGCACGGTGGCGAAGATGATCACAGCGGGCATCAGCCAGGGCCGGCCCTGGTCTGGAACCTGTTGATTGAATTGCCATGCAGGACGGGTTGGTTCGCTGGCGTAGTCTCCTGCGCCGCCAGCGCCGCTTGCGGCATGTTGGGGAGCCGCGAACGGACCGGTGCTGGGCCCTGACGAAGAGGTTGAGCCCAGAGCGCGTTGCGCGGCACGGCCAAGCGCTCCCGGGCTGCCGTAGCGGTCGTCGGGGTCTTTGGCCATTCCACGCGCAATCACCTCATCAATGGCGACGGGTAGCCGGGGATTGACTGCACTGGGTCGCGGCGGGGGGGATGACAGGTGGGCGGCCACGAGTTGGTCTATGCCGCTCGCTTGGAACGGGGCCTCACCAGTTAGCGCCTCATACAGCACTGCGGCCAATGAGTACACGTCTACCGCTGGAGTGCTTGGCCGGTCTTCGAACCGCTCGGGTGCCATATACGCGAAAGAGCCTATTGCCGAGCCCGCGACCGTCAACCGAGTGTCTCGAAGGTCATCCGCGATTCCAAAGTCGATCAGATAGGCGAAGTCTTCCGTTGACGTGACCAAGATGTTCTGCGGCTTGACATCCCGATGGATCAACCCCTGCGCATGGGCGGAATCCAGCGCCGATGCAATCTGGCGTACGATCGCGACGGCCCGCGCCGACCCGAGAGGACCGCGCTTTAGCAATTCTTGTAGATCGTGGCCTCTTATCAGCCGCATATCGATGAATAGACTGCCGTCAATCTCACCCCAGTCGTAAATAGGGATGACGTGAGGCTCCTCCAGCGCCGCTGCGACGCGGGACTCACGCTTAAATCTCGTCCGGAACTGCTCATCATGCGAGAACTCTTGGCGCAAGATCTTCAAGGCGACCATTCGGTCTTTACTCGTGTCGTAGGCCTCGTACACCTCGCCCATACCGCCTTGCCCGAGCAACCTATTCACCTTGTACTTTCCAAACATCGACCCGGCGCGAGCATTAGTTGCCGACACGGCACCCCCTTACGGAACTCAACTCGATTAGCAGTATCCGTCGCGGCCGTTAACCGCGGGCCGGTATGCCAAGACCCGTACGGCCGTGGAGGGCGGTTCAATCGTCACGGGAAGTGGTGCGACTAAAGGATTTCCGCACACCTCGTTCCGGCATGAGCGATAGCATCGGCGCATGGTGTCGAATCCGCCGCCAGGCTGGCAGGCCGGCGCTCCTGGCCCGTGGCAGGGTTATCCACAGCCGACTGGATCACAGGGGTTATCGAAGCAGAAGAACGTACTTGGGCGAATCGCACTGGTTGTAGGCATAGTTGGCTCCATCTTTGCGTGCATACCAGGGGCGCTCATTGTCGGATGGGTGCTGCTGCCAATCGCGTTCATCCTCGGCGTCGTGGGGTTGCTCTCGGCCGGTAAGGCCAAAGGGACAAGCATTGCTGCGGTCATAATCGCAATCGTCGGAACTGTTGTCGGCGTCAGCGTTTTTGCTGTTGTAGTGGGAAATTCGTTCAGCAAGGCTTTTGGGAAAGCAGACCTCTCCCCAACATCCCCGACAGCAACCAATGGGGACGGCGGCGAGCGCTCCGATGGTCGAGGTAGCAGGGACAATCCGCTTCCCATCGGCGAGACCGTAAGAAACCCAGACTGGCAGGTCACACTCGGAACTCCCCGCGAAGCATCGGCCGAAATAGCTGCGACAAACCAGTTCAACGAACCACCCAAAGCGGGCATGCAGTACTGGATTGTGCCAATCTCAGCTACCTACACCGGAGACAAAACCGGCAACCCAACGTTCGGGATCAGTGTCAAATTCGTGGGATCAGATAACCGAACCTATGACGGCCACTGTGGAGTGATCCCTGATCCCCTTACGGACGTTGGCGACCTCTACAAAGGCGGTGTGGCGAAGGGGAACACATGCGTCGCTGTCCCCGCCGGGGCCAACGGACTGTGGACTGTGTCCACCGGGTTCGTCGGGAAACCCGTCTTCTTTGTCGCCAGTTAGTGCGGGCACTGCAAAACCTTCCTGACCAAGCGTGGATTGCGATATAGAAGGCGTCTGCCTGCAAGCGCCGGCGTAGCCAGATCGGACATCGGCTCGTACGCCCTCTCCGCGTATTCAAGCCAAGGAATCGTCTGCGGCCGATGGGGATGATCTCGGCGCCGGGCTGACGGACCGACATGAGAGTCACTACGGATTGGCCCTCACCCACCGATCGCCGGGCCTGCGCGGGTCCGTCAGATCACCCGCTGCGAGAGGTTCGCGCTCATCTTCGACGTAATCGGGCACCAGCCGTTTTGACCTGCGGGGACGCTCATCGGTAAGCTCCTCGGTTGGCGTGCGGTACGCGGGGGCCTCGGGTCAATGCCGGCCGCCGAGATCAGCCCCCACCGCGAACGCCTGACCGGCACCCGGCTCGACCCGGGATCCACCTCGAGAAGAAGAAGGTAAGCGCTGTGCCCACCTACGCGCCAAAGGCGGGTGACACCACGCGGTCGTGGTACGTCATCGACGCCACGGACGTGGTGCTTGGCCGCCTTGCCGTCGCGGCAGCCACCCTGTTGCGCGGCAAGCACAAGCCGACGTTCGCCCCCAATGTCGATGGCGGTGACTTCGTCATCGTCATCAACGCCGACAAGGTCGCCCTGAGCGGCGACAAACTGCAGAGCAAGCTGGCTTACCGCCACTCGGGGTATCCCGGCGGCCTGCACTCGCGCACCACCGGCGAGCTGCTGGAAAAGCACCCCGACCGCGTCGTCGAGAAGGCGATCGTCGGCATGCTGCCCAAGAACAAGCTCAGCCGTCAGATCCAGCGCAAACTCCACGTCTACGCCGGCCCGGAGCACCCGCACGCCGCTCAAAAGCCGGTTCCGTACGAGATCAAGCAGGTGGCCCAGTGACCGAAACGACCGAGGCCCTGGAAACCACGGCCACCCCGGAAACCCTGGAAACCACGGCCACCCCGGAAACCCCGGACGTTCCGGCCGAGGCGCCCGCCCCCGCGGCCGCCGAGTCCTACGTCTTCGACCGGCCCATCCAGACCGTCGGCCGCCGCAAGGAGGCCGTGGTGCGGGTGCGCATGGTGCCCGGCACCGGCAAGTTCGACCTCAACGGCCGCAGCCTGGAGGACTACTTCCCCAACAAGGTGCACCAGCAGCTCATCAAGGCCCCGCTGGTCACCGTCGACCGGGTGGAGAACTTCGACATCTTCGCCCTGCTGCACGGCGGCGGCCCGTCCGGCCAGGCCGGTGCGCTGCGCCTGGGCATCGCCCGGGCGCTGATCGTGGCCCAGTCCGAGGACCGGCCCGCGCTGAAGAAGGCCGGCTTCCTCACCCGCGACCCGCGCGCCACCGAGCGCAAGAAGTACGGCCTGAAGAAGGCCCGCAAGGCGCCTCAGTACAGCAAGCGCTGATCAACCATCACTTTCTGGCCGCAACGGGGCCTCAAACGGGGAAGTCACGCGCTTTCTTCGGCGTGTCTGCGCGCAAACGCGCCCCGTTTCGGTCAGAAAAGAACGGGCACCATAGGTGCTAAACCGTCGATTGTGAGAGGTTTGTCCGCATGGGCCGACTATTCGGCACCGATGGTGTCCGCGGGGTCGCCAATCGGGAGTTGACCGCCGAGCTGGCGCTGGCGCTGGGTGCCGCCGCCGCGCGGCACTTGGCGAGCTCGGGTGGACCGGGCCGGCGCGTCGCCGTAATCGGGCGCGACCCGCGGGCCAGCGGCGAGATGCTGGAGGCCGCGGTGATCGCCGGGCTGACCAGCCAGGGCGTCGACGCGCTGCGGGTCGGGATCCTCCCCACGCCGGCGGTCGCCTACCTGACCGGCGCGTACGACGCCGACTTCGGGGTGATGATCTCGGCGTCGCACAACCCGATGCCCGACAACGGCATCAAGATCTTCGGCCCCGGAGGGCGCAAGCTCGACGACGACACCGAGGACCGGATCGAGGCGCTGCTGACCGCGGAACCCGGGCTGCGCCCCGTCGGCGCCGGCATCGGCCGCGTCATCGACGCCGAGGACGCCGACGACCGCTACCTGCGCCACCTGAGCAAGGCCAGCACGTTGCGGCTCGACGGCCTGACCGTGGTGGTCGACTGCGCCCACGGCGCGGCCTCGTCGGTCGCGCCGCGCGCCTACCGCGCGGCCGGCGCCCGGGTGATCGCGATCAACGCCGACCCCAACGGCCTGAACATCAACGACAACTGCGGCTCCACCCACCTGGACTCACTGCGCTCGGCGGTCATCGCGCACCGGGCCGACCTCGGCCTGGCCCACGACGGGGACGCCGACCGCTGCCTGGCCATCGACTCCAACGGCGAACTCGTCGACGGCGACCACATTATGGTCGTGCTCGCGCTGGCCATGCGCGACGCCGGCGAGCTGGCGTCGGACACGCTGGTGGCCACCGTGATGAGCAACCTCGGGCTGCACCTGGCCATGCGCTCCGCCGGGATCACCGTGCGCACCACCGGCGTCGGCGACCGCTACGTCCTCGAGGAACTGCGGGCCGGCGACTACAGCCTCGGCGGTGAGCAGTCCGGCCACATCGTGATGCCGGCGATGGGCTCCACCGGCGACGGCATCGTCACCGGGCTGCGCCTGATGAATCGCATGGTGCAGACCGGATCGTCACTGACCGCGCTCGCCGCGCCGATGCAGACGCTGCCGCAGGTGCTGATCAACGTCCGCGTCGCCGACAAGGACACCGCCGCCGCGGCGCCCGCCGTGCGCACCGCGGTCGGCGACGCCGAGGCCGAACTCGGCGACACCGGCCGGATCCTGTTGCGCCCCTCCGGAACCGAGCCCGTGATCCGGGTCATGGTCGAAGCCCCCGAGGCGGACGTCGCCCAGCGCGTTGCGAATCGGGTGGCCGAGGCGGTCAGCGCCGCGCGCTGAACGCGGCCGGAAGCCCCGCGCTCCCCGGTGCCGTGGGTGCTTTACCACGCCGCCGACGGGCGTGACTGAATTGATCCCCAGGCCTGGGACAGTAATCTTGTCGCCAGCGCGGAAGGGGTGGTGATGCTCGTCGGTGGCGGTTCGCGGCGAATCGGGGTTCGCTCCGCTGATCGGCGTGCGAAAAACGCGGTCGGCCGGCGATCGCGGCGCGGTGTGGAGCTGCGGTGCAGCTGAAGCATCTCACCATCGGGGAGCTGGTGGCCGGGGCCGGTGGTGATCCGTGGGAGGTCAACCGGACTCTGCAAGCCGGCCAGCCGGGGCAGATCTCCAACCTGGCCAACGCCTTTCATGGCGCTGGGCGCTCCACCGCCGAGGCCGACCACGCCTTCGAGCAAGCCCGCAAGCGCTTCGAGGCGGCCTGGAATCGTCAGAACGGGGATCACCCGATCAACGACGCCGCCGAAGTGCAGCGCACCGCCCAGGCGCTGGGAACGCAGTCCGAGCAGTTGCCCAAGATCGGCGCAGACCTGGAAAACATCGCCGCCGCGTTGGCCGAGGCGCAAAAAGCCGGCGCCGGAGAGATCGCCACGTTGGAAGGTCAGTTGGAGCAGCTCGACCATCTGATCGACTTGGCGATGCTGGACCTGCAGGACCATCCCGACGCGGCGAGCCAGCAGGAGCTGCAGTCGATTATCAGGGTGCTCAAAGCCGCAGCGGTCAGTGACACCAAAGATGCCCTCGACCAGCTGCATGCCACCCGCGACACCTATTCGAGTTCTCTTCGCCAAGCGCAGACCACCTTGGCTAACGACGGGTACGACCCCGGCCATGTCTTGGGTGTTGACGGTCACGAGGCCGAGACGCCCGAGCAAGCCGAACAAGACGTCAAGGGCGCGCTCGGGGGTGATAAAGGGGCCGCCGCCCGCGTTAACGGGGTGCTGAACTCGATCACGCCCGATCAGCGGGCCGGGAAGGTGCCGCTGACCGCCGAGCAGGCTTCGGTTTTGAGCCAGCTGCAAGCTCAAGAACACGGCATGTCGATCGATGCACTCAACACCGCTGAACAACGGCTCGGCGACGAGAAGGGCATGATCGGCAACTCCTGGCAGCTGATGAGTAACCCCAACCTCACGTTCCCCAAGACGCCGCTCCAGGTCGGCGCGAAACAGGGGACCGACACGGTCAAAGGTGGGGCCGCGCAGCTGCCGGAGAGTGTCCAGCAGGCGCTGAATTCCTCCGGCCTGGAATACATGCGCCAAACCAACGACATCGCCAACATCGTCAAGGACGGCGACAAGTCCTTCCAGACGAACACCGATCTGGATCGGGCGATGATCCGCAAGGCGGGGGCCATGATGGACACCCCGCTCTGGCAGCACGACCCGGCCAGCCAGGGCCAAAACGTCGAGCGCGATCCCGCCATGGACCCCGCGGTGTCCAACGTGCTGTCCGCGGTGTCTCCGGATCACCAGGTCGTCCACGACACGATGACCGGCAACGATCACGACAAGTTCCTGCAGAACCTGACCCATCACGCCTGGAAGGACAACGGCCAGGCGGTCGGTTCGCTGTTCTCCTGGACTGGCGACGCAGCGCAGGGACCCGAAGCCAAAATCGCCGGTGAAACCGCCCGCGCGTACTCGGATTACCTCGGCCATCATGCGTCCACAGACTTGCTACACCTCCCGGGCAACCACACCTTGGGGCAAGTGAACCCCAACCTCGTCCAAGCGATGGGCCACGGCCTCGACCCGTACGTCAACAACATCGCGGGAACATCGGGCGGACTTCCGGAATTCGGCAAACCGCTCGATAACAACGGTGACATCCATTCCGGCGCACTGCCTCTCGCCAAGGGCATCTTCTCGGTGATCGACAGCGACCCCACCGCGGCGCGCGACTTCAACAAGAACGCGTACACGCAGGCATTGCTTCACGACTCTTCTTTCGCGTTGAATCCGCATCATGACGGTTACAGCGACCAGCTCTACGACGCCGCCACATTGCGGGGGCTGGTCGACGTCGGCACCCACAATGCCTACCAAGCGAACGAACAAAACGGTTACCACCAACAGCTCTCGGAATACGACTCGAAGAAGCTGGCCTATGAAGACGGCGTCCAGGCCGCCAGCACGGCCGGTGGTTGGGTCCCGGGGGTGGGCAAAGTCACCGGGCCCGCGATTGGAATGCTCGGGCACAACCTCGAAAACGACATGTTGGGGCCGGCGCCCACCGCGCCGGGCCAGACGCCGATCCAACCCATGGACATCGGAAACGCCGACGAACACATGCTCGATGCGATGCTCGGGGCAAACCAACACATCTCGGGATTGCCGCCCGAATATCTCGTCTACGACCATGATCACCCCAACGGGCGAATTGCGACCCTAGACGAGATGCAAGCCAAACACCCTGATCTCACCGCCGGTCAATACAACAATGTCCTCGGCCCCGCGTTGTCCCAGACGCTTGACCTGCCGCCGAACGAGAAGATGTCGCCGGACCAATACATGGTCGACCGCTACAACAACATCATCGGGGTGCCCGAACCCCCTGGGAAGAAATGATCAGCATCCCGCGCGCACTGCGCACTTTGACGGCCCTGTCGACCATCACGGTCTCGATGGTCACCGGCTGCGCCTCAGGCAGTCACCCCGGCCAGCCCGCGTCGCCCACGTCCACGACGCCGGCCGGGTGGCCGCCGACGCTGAACGATTTAAGCGTGGTGTGGAGCGCGGAACCGGGTATTGCCGTGACCACCTGGCCCGCCGTGGTGGTGCGGGCCTACACCGAGTCCTACCTGCTGGCCTCCATCACGGGTGACGACAAGTTCCTGTACCCGGGATTCAAGCAGGCGGTAGATCCCAATAAGTCAATCGATAACCCGACCGGCAGCCGGTTCCTGTGGCCGAAAACCGATCGCAGGCCGGAAAAACCCTGGGTGGGAACCGAACAGGCCCATATCCTTTCGATCGCGACATCTGGCCGTGACGTGACGGTGGTGGTCTGTGACTATCTGTTCGGTACCGCGCAAGCACAGGGTCACGGATACACCCCGAACATCGCCCAGCCGCCCCCCGATTCGGGCATCGACCCGATGCGAATCACGATGACGGCTCCCGCCACCACCGGTCCGCAAATGCCCGACCAGCAGGGACCGGCGCGCGCGCCGTCGATCGATGTGTTCGGCGGTTGGAGGATTACCGGCCATCAGGGTGGTTACTTCGCCGAATACGGGCTCGCATCCGAATGGCCTGATGTTGCCCACGACACTGATGCCTGCCGTTCCAAAGCGCCCCCACACCCCGAACTCATCCGCGGCGGTGAATATCCCCGCTCCGACTTTCCCACCCTGCCGCCATCTCCCGGCTGGCCGGCTCCCAGCCCGAAGTCGTGAGGAGAGCGGTCAATTCTGCTCGGCCGCAACGAATTTCGATGTTGCGCTGGTGTCACATCGGTGGGCGCATCCGGCCCACGGTGCGGGATGGTCGGCGGTCAGCGCGTGCGTTGATTGCGGCCGGAACCACTGGGCGTTCCCCGGCGTCGGATTAGGCATGAGATTCGACAGGGGAGTACGACCGGCCACCGTGGCCCGCACCGAGATCGACGTCGCGGCGACGCACCGCATCGCCGACCAATTCAGCGCCGCCGCCGACATCATCGACCGCGCCCTCAGCGATCAGCTGGGCCGATTGACTTTCGGTGGGCCCAGCGCGGGGCGGGCGCACACCGCGCGCGGTGAGGCGCTGCGGGTCGAGCTGGAGCGCCTGGCCACCGAAGTAGCGCAGTGGTCGCGCGCGTCGGTCGAGATCGCCACGGTCCTGCGGGCCAGCGCCGACCGCTACGCCGACGCCGAACGGTATGCCGCGGCACGGATCGCCTGATCGTGGCCGACCGGTTGGACGTCGCCGAACGCCTCGCCGAGGGCCTGACCGCCGTCGAGCACACCCAGAGTTATGTACAGGCCTGCCATGTCGTGGGCTACCACCATCCCGACCTGACGGCGCACCTCGCCCAGGTCCGCGACTGGTACGACACCGAAGACGGCCTGGACCTGCGCACCCTCGACCGCGACTGCGTTGAACTGCGGGCGGCGGGCGAGGCGGTCATGGAAGCGCTGCGGATACAGCGCGCCCAGGCGGCCGAGCTGGCCACGGCGTGGACCGGGCCGGGCGGGGACGCCGCGGCGCGGTTCCCGGAGCGCCACTGCGACACCGCCAGCGCCCTGGCCACAGAACTGCGTGCGGCGGCCCAACGGTGCGAATCCCTGCGCGACAACCTGTGGTACCTGGTCGATACGAAGGTTGCGACCACCATCGCCGTCGACGACCGCACGCAGGCACAGCGGCCGGCGTGGTTGGCGGCCTCCGCCTCGGTCACGGCCGGGCTGAGCGATCGGCAAGCCGCCGAAGAGGTTGTGCGCGAGCAGGTAATGCCCTACGTGGACAATGAGATTCGCGACGACTGGCTGAGCACGATGCGCTCGACGCGCGACGGTGTGGCGACCTCGTACGACATGGTCACCGACAGAATGGCCGCCGCGCCGACGGCGCGCTTCGAAACCCCCGGTGATCTCGGGCCCGGCTACCAACCAATGCGGCCGTCCGCGTCCAGCGCACCGCCCGTCGCGGTCACGCCCGCGGCCGCGGCGGTCCCGAGCCCGTCGGTGGATCCGGCTCCGAGCCCGTCGGTCGATCCGGTACCGACCGCGGCGACGCTCGCGCCGGCTCCGCTCCAGGCCGCGCCGCAGCCGGACTGGGGAACCGCGCTTGGGGGCGGCGGCGGCATGCCGGCGGGCGATCTGGGCGGTGGGCTCGGCGGCGGTGGTGCCGGTCTCCTCGGGTTGGCCGGCAGGATCGTCGACGCGGTCGGCGGTCTGCTCGGCTCGGCCGGCGACGAGGCGGGCGCCGCCGATCCCTTTGGCGACGGAAACACGTTCGACGAGGACCCCTTTGAGGCCGACGACACGGACGACGCCGACGACGAGGACGACGAGCCCGCGAAAACGGAAGATAACGAGGACACCGAGGAAGCCAAGCCCGACGCGGCGGTTCAACCGGTCGACGCGCCGGTGCCCGTCGATCCGCCGGCACCTGCGGATCCGCCGCCACCACCGGCTGCCGCGCCGGTCGACGCACCCACACCGGTGGCCGCTCCAGCGGCGGGCGAGCCGGCGCCCCCGGCCACCGACGGGAAGACGCCCTGCGAGATCGCGGCGGACCAGTTGCCGCAGGCGGGGCAGTGACGGCTCAGGCCGGGCGCAGCCGCAGCACCTCCTCGACGAAGCGCACGGATTCGGCGCGGTCGGTGGCCAGCGGGCTGAGCAACAGCGTCGTCACCCCGGCCTCGGCGAAGGCGGCCAAGCGTTCGGCGACGTACCCGCGCGGGCCGACCAGCGACATGCCGCGCACCAATTCGTCGGGCACCGCATCAATGGCCTCCCGCTTACGGCCGGACAGGTACAGCTCCTGGATGCGGTCGGCGACCTCGCCGAACCCGTAACGCGTCGCCAGGGCGTGATAGAAATTGCGGCCCTTGGCGCCCATGCCGCCGAGGTACAGACCGAGCTGCGGCTTGACCCATGCCAGCCGCTCGTCGACGTCGTCGCCGATGGCCACCGACGCGTGCACCATGACGTCCAGCGGCCCCAGCGCCGGATCCCGCTTGGCCGCACCGGCCGCCAGCGCGTCACCCCACACCGAGGCGGCCTTATCCGGGAGATAGAAGACGGGCTGCCAACCTTCGGCGATCTCGGCGGTGAGCTCGACGTTCTTTGGGCCCAGCGCAGCGATCGTGATCGGAATGCGTTCGCGCACAGGATGATTGATGAGCTGCAGGGCCTTGCCCAGACCCGTTCCGCGGTCGGGCGGCAACGGGATCTGGTAGTGCTTGCCGTTGTGCTGCAGCCGTTCCCGGCGCCACACCTTCCGGCAGATCTCCACGATCTCTCGGGTGCGGCCCAGCGGCGCGTCGAACTCGACGCCGTGAAAGCCCTCGATCACCTGCGGTCCGGAGGTGCCGATCCCCAGCCGGAACCGCCCGTCGGACACGAAGTCCAGCCCCGCGGCCGTCATCGCCAGCAGCGAGGGCGTGCGGATGTAGATGGGAAACACCCCAGAGGCCAACTCGACGGTGTTCGTCTTGGCGGCCAAATACCCGAGCTGGCTCACCGCGTCGAAGGCATACGCCTCGGCCACCACGGCGATGTCGATGCCGGCCTTCTCGAGTTCGACGACGCGGTCCACGGCCTGGTGAAAGCCGCCCGAATAATCCAGAGCGATCCCGATGCGCATCCACGACAGATACCACGGCGGCACCCGCGCGCCGCGCGGGCTCGGGAACTTCAGCCCGCCGAGGTGCCCGTCCAGTACTCCGCGAACCGTCGACCGTCGCCGGCGAGGCGCAGGATGTCGTTGCCGGTGAAGGAGACCGGGCCGTCCGGGCCGTGGCCCGTGCCGACCCACCGGCCGGCGACCAGGTCGCCCTCGGACAGGGGGCCGAGCTCGATGGCGAAGGTCAAGTCCGCCATCATGTTTCGGGTCTCCTCGACGATCTGCTGCAGCTCCTCCGGACCATGCACGTCCCGGTCGGGCCAGTGACCGACGAAGTCGTCGGTGACGATCTCGGACCCGACGGGGCGGCCGGCCCAGAGCTCGGTGATCCAGCGGGTGTACAGCGCTTGCACGGTCGACACAGTGGGCAATTACCCAGTTACCGCATCACTTCAACAGCGCGACGATCTTCTCTTCCAGGGCGACCGGCGGCGCCTCGGGATCCAGCGGATCCGTCTTGGGCAAGTGGGCGTCGGGATCGGCGAAGTCGCGGTAGGTCTTGTCGCCGCCCAGCGTGTACAGCAGGTAGCCCGTGAGCAGTGCGCGGACCGTGCGCTGCGTGCGCCGGTGCGGGCTGGCCAGGCCGAACACTTTGGTCAACCGCCGGCCCTCCGCGAGTCCGCCGGGCTGGGCCTTGCTGACGATGCGCAGCGTGGCGGCGTCCCACGCGCGCGACAGCGACAAGGCGTTGGACGTCAGCGACTGCGGATCCCCCGGCGCGGTCAAGATCAACCCGGGGAGCTTGAGCGTCGTCGCCGGGGCCTCGGCCGGGGGGCTGGTGACGGCGGGAAACAGCGCTGCCGCCGCGGCCAGCTTGTTCGGCATGCCGGCCGCGGCGAACACCGCGGCCGAGCCGCCGAAACCGTGCCCGGCCACGCCGAGCTTGGCGGGATGCACGCTGATCTTGCCCGGCCCGAGCCGCACACCGGACACGATGTCCAGCGCGGTGCCGAGGTCGAAGGCGAAGTTCAGGACGGACGGGGCCAGCCCGCGCTCGGTGTCGGGAGCGCCGGCCACGATGCCCCACGACGCGAGGTGCTCGAGCAGACCCGAATAGTTGGCGGACTTGGTGAGCCAGTCGTGACCGAACGCGATCCCGGGCAGATTCAGCCCTTCCTCCGGGGTGTACACCACCCCGGGCAAACCGGCAAACGCCAGGTCACCACGTAAAACGCGGTGCGGGCCACGGCGGCTGAGGGCTGCGACGAGCTTGCGGGTGCGGGCCACGCGTCGACGTTAGCGCATCGCGCTCAGGCCCTGACCTCGATCACGCCCACCCGCCAGAGCGCCGCATACATGTGGCGCAGCGGGATGCTCAGCAACCGGGCGGCCGTGTCCACCATCGGGTCGCCACTGGCGATCGGCGCGCGGTGGCGCTTGGCGGCCGGTCTCGGTGCCGGCGCCAGCGTCAGGCTGGGTGCGGGCGAAGCCGTCATCACATCGTCGAACAGAACCGCAGTCATGATTCTCCCCTTGAAGAAGGCTACAAAAATTTCGGATTAACACTTATGAACGTTTATCTATCCGGCGGTTTACTTGTCTGTGTCCAGCCGAATTAATGGCAGGGTTTCAAACTCGCTTACCGGGTAGCTGGACTATCGGCTTTGATGTCAGTCATAAACGGTTATTGTTGAAAAGATTTGGTCGCGCTGCGCGCATGAGCACCGGAGAATCCAGTGATTAACCAGGTGGTGGGGATCAAGCGGGCGTCAACAAGCTGTCCTTTCTGCTGGCTTCGGCGGTTGCCAGTCATGGCCGATATGCAGAATTCTAGGTAGCTGTATTGCTAGATCGATGGCTCAGACGAAAACGTCACAAATACATCAGGTGAAAAACGTTTCTACCGTTTATGAAGACGGCATGAAGTGGACCGTCAGCGTCCTTGCGGTGGAAATCCGGGCGGATTTGGTCCACGACGTCCTCCCGACCCCGTCCCAGTAGCGGTGTCCGGGTCAACGAGGGTCGCCGTACCACCCCGGCGGCGGACCGGCGGCTGCGGGCGGGGCGGCGGCGCCGGGCTGTTCGGCGAACCTGCGCACCATCCGGATGGCGCTCCAATTGGAGATCAGCGGCCGTGCTGCCGGACGAAGACCGCGCCCGTGTGCTCGCACAGTGGGAGATGAAAGCGGCGATAAGGGCCGGTCAACGTGGGCCTTTCGCGCAGGTGGGCGGCCTAACGTTAGCGTCGGCATGCCGTGGCGGGCCGACGGCTGCACTACCCTGGTGTGAATGTGCGGAATCGTCGGCTACGTCGGGCAGCAGCCTGCCTGCCAGGTCGTCATGGATGCGCTGCGCCGGATGGAGTACCGGGGCTACGACTCGTCGGGGATCGCACTGGTCAACGGCGCCGGGACGCTCACCGTGTGCCGTCGCGCCGGGCGGCTGGCCAACCTGGAGGAAGCGGTAGCCCAGATGCCGCCGGAGTCGCTGGGCGGCACGACCGGCCTCGGCCACACCCGCTGGGCCACCCATGGGCGCCCCACCGACCGCAACGCGCACCCGCACCGCGACGCGGCCGGCAAGATCGCCGTCGTCCACAACGGCATCATCGAGAATTACCCGAGCCTGCGCCACGAGTTGGAGGCCCTGGGCGTGGAATTCACCAGCGACACCGACACCGAGGTGGCGGTGCACCTGGTGGCGCAGGCCTACCGGCACGGCGCGACCGCGGGTGACTTCGCCGCCTCGGTGCTGGCGGTGCTGCGGCGGCTGGAGGGCCACTTCACGCTGGTGTTCGCCAACGCCGACGAGCCCGGCACCATCGTGGCCGCCCGCCGCTCCACACCGCTGGTGATCGGGATCGGTGACGGCGAGATGTTCGTCGGCTCCGACGTGGCCGCGTTCATCCCGCACACGCGCAACGCCATCGAACTCGGCCAGGACCAGGCCGTGGTGATCACCGCCGACGGCTACCGGATCACCGACTTCCACGGCAACGACGACGTCGAGTACCGCGAGTTCCACATCGACTGGGACCTGGCCGCCGCGGAAAAGGGCGGCTACGAGTACTTCATGCTCAAGGAGATCGCCGAGCAGCCCGCCGCCGTGGCCGACACCTTGCTCGGGCATTTCGTCGACGGCCGGATCGTGCTCGACGAGCAGCGGCTCTCCGACCAGGAGCTCCGCGAGATCGACAAGGTGTTCGTGGTGGCCTGCGGCACCGCGTATCACTCCGGGCTGCTCGCGAAATACGCGATCGAGCACTGGACCCGGCTGCCGGTTGAGGTGGAGCTGGCGAGCGAATTCCGCTACCGGGACCCGGTGCTGGACCGCAGCACGCTGGTGGTCGCCATCTCGCAATCCGGCGAAACCGCCGACACCCTCGAAGCCGTGCGGCACGCCAAGGAGCAGAAGGCCAAGGTGCTGGCCATCTGCAACACCAACGGCTCGCAGATCCCGCGCGAATGCGACGCCGTGCTCTACACCCGCGCCGGTCCCGAGATCGGCGTCGCCTCGACGAAGACGTTCCTGGCGCAGATCGCAGCCAACTACCTGGTTGGCCTGGCGCTGGCGCAAGCCCGCGGCACCAAGTACCCCGACGAGGTCGAGCGGGAGTATCAGGAGCTGGAAGCCATGCCGGACCTGGTCGCGCGGGTGCTCGCGATGATCGAGCCGGTGGCCGCCCTGGCGAATCGGTTCGCGCAGTCTTCGACCGTGCTGTTCCTGGGGCGCCACGTCGGCTACCCGGTGGCGCTGGAAGGCGCGCTGAAACTCAAGGAACTGGCCTACATGCACGCCGAGGGATTCGCCGCCGGCGAACTCAAGCACGGGCCCATCGCGCTGATCGAGGACGACCTGCCCGTCATCGTCGTCATGCCCTCGCCCAAGGGGCAGGCCACGCTGCACTCCAAGCTGCTTTCGAACATCCGCGAGATCCAGGCCCGCGGCGCGGTCACCATCGTGATCGCCGAAGAAGGCGACGACACCGTGCGGCCCTACGCGGACCACCTGATCGAAATCCCATCGGTATCAACCCTTTTGCAGCCGCTGTTGTCGACCATCCCGCTTCAGGTGTTCGCCGCGTCGGTTGCCCAGGCCCGAGGTTACGACGTTGACAAACCGCGAAACCTCGCCAAGTCCGTCACGGTGGAATAGTTCAGCCGCTTCGGCTGTATCGCCGCGAGATCCACGGTCGCTCCGTTAGATTGCCCTGGGAAACAAGCCTTCCATAGCGGTAGGAGCAGCATGCGATCGGCGGCCAGAAGATTCGCCGCGGTGGGTTCCATCGTGCTCATCGTCGGGACCTACGTCGCGTTGGTCGAGCTCTACCAGAACACGGTCGAAGGATCTTCGGCCGGCACGCTGAGCGACAACGCGGAGACGGCCAGCCAGACTATGGCGACGTTGACCGTGGAAGAGATGCAGTCGAACTACAGCGCGGTGGTTGCCAACGTGGCTGTCGCGCCCGGACCCGCGATGCTGGATCCGGTCACCCACCGCCTCAAGGAAGACCTCATGCTGCGCGTCCGATCGTCGGCGCAGCCCAGTCGACGCGACTACACGAAAGGCATGCTTCCCGGCGTCTTTCCGCTCCCGCTGACCATCGCGGGTCACGTCGAACGATGGCCGTTCGATAACTACACCTCGGGACCGATCGAGGTGCAGCTATTCCACGGTGGCGACACGACGAAACCGCCCGAACTCATCCCGGTGCGACTCATCGACCACCTGCCCGGATTCAAAGTCTCCGCGACCAAGGTCGCCAGCCACGAGGGGTACAGACTGAGCGTGCGCCGCGCGCCGAGTACCGCGGTGTTCGGGATCGTGATTTGCGGCGTCCTCATCGCCATCGCCGGCCTGGGCCTGTTCGTGGCCATTCAGACGATGCGTGACCGGCGAAAGTTCCAGCCCCCGATGACGACGTGGTACGCGGCAATGCTGTTCGCGGTGGTACCTCTGCGCAACGCGCTTCCGGGCTCGCCCTCATTCGGGGCGTGGATCGATGTGACCATCGTGCTCTGGGTGATCGTCGCGTTGGTGGTAGCGATGCTGCTCTACATCGCCTGCTGGTGGCGCCATCTGAGGCCTGAGGTTGTCGCCCCGCCGCCGGATCCGGTCCCGGCGCCAACGAGCTGACCTTCGGTTGAATCGAATTCCTTCCGTTTCAAGGCGTTTCCGCCAGCCGTTCAACTACATTGCCCGTGGGCAAGCGATTCAACCGTTAGATGGCCTCGGTGGCCGGTTCGGGTAGGGGGCGTCGTGAGATACGGGATCATCGCGCTGATCGTGGGCATCATCGCGGCGTATGTCGGCTCGGTTGCGCTGTATGCCAACAGCGGCGGTCACCGCTACCACCAGGAAACCGCGGCCGGCGGTGACCGGAGCACGGCCACGCTGGTCATCGAAGACATCCAGTCCAACTACAGCGTGCTGATGGCCAACCTATCCATCTCGCCCGGATCGGCTCTGTTGGATCCGCAGACCGGGCACCTCAACGAAGACCTCAGCCTCCGAGTGCGATCCGTGGCGACGCCCGTCCGCCGCTCGTGGAGCAAGGGCATGCTGCCCGGTGTCTTCCCCGTTCCGCTCACCATCGCAGGGGAGATCGAGAATTGGCCCTTCGACCACTACGGCTCGGGGCCGGTAGAGATCGAGCTCATGCACGGCCCCGGCAATGTGCCCGAACGGGTGCCGGTGACCTTCGTCAACCACCTCTCCGGTTGGCAGGTTACCGCCGACGGGTCCGGCCCCTACCAGGTGAGCGTGCACCGCTCGCTCAGCGCGGCGGCGTTCGGAATCGTCATCCTCTGCGTCCTTGTCGCCATCGCCGGCCTGGGCCTGTTCGTCGCCGTTCAGACGGTGCGCGACCGCCGCAAGTTCCAGCCGCCCATGACGACCTGGTACGCGGCGATGCTCTTTGCGGTGGTACCGCTGCGCAACGCGCTTCCGGGTTCGCCACCCTTCGGGGGCTGGATCGACATCACGCTGGTGCTGTGGGTACTCGTCGTCCTGGTGGTCTCCATGCTGCTCTACATCATGTGCTGGTGGCGGCATCTGCGACCGGAGGTTCCCGTGCCGGCGAATCCGGTCCCGGCGCCGTCAAGCCCGTGACAACCCGGTTGCGGCAATGCTTTTCGCGGCCCCGCGGTCGCCAGATGGCCGACGGCCCGGCGCGTCCGCAGCTTAGGCGCCCCAGCGCGACGGGCCTCGTGCGAAGGTAATGAAGTGACGAATGCACCGGTGCGGTCCCGACTGCGCAAGATGGGGCTCGCGGTCTGGCACTACGTCAGCCACGCGCCGCTGACGTACGGGTGGCTGCTCGTCCTGCTGATCACGACGCTCGTCCGGCACTGGCTGCCCCAGCGGCAACTGCACTCGATGCTGATGCACCATTCCACCAACATCCACGGGTTGGCGCGGGACCCGCTCGATGTGCTGTTCTCCAGCCTGCTGTGGATCGACGGCGACAACCTGGCCCCGTACCTGATCCTGTTCTCGTTGTTCCTGGCCCCGGCCGAACACTGGCTGGGCCAGTTGCGCTGGCTCACAGTGGGATTGAGCGCCCACATCCTGTCCACATATTTCAGTGAGGGGCTGCTCTACTTCGCGATCGAGGAACACGATGCGTCGGAACGGCTGGTGCACGCCCGCGACATCGGCGTGAGCTACTTCCTGGTCGGGGTGATGGCCGTGCTGGCTTATCACATCGCTCGCCCGTGGCGCTGGGGTTACCTGGGTGTCCTGTTCATCATCTTCGGCTTCCCGTTGATCGCGATGGACCGGATTGAGCTGAACTTCACCGCGATCGGGCACTTCACCTCGATCCTCGTCGGGCTCTGCTTCTACCCGATGACGCGGCACATGGACCCCCGGCAGCTGAACCCGGCGCGCCTGCGGGCCATGGGGCGACGGAACCGGTCGCCCGAGGCATCGGCCTGAGCCACGCGGCCGCTGACCCGTAATGTGGCACTCGTGCGGCACTACTACTCCGTAGACGCGATCCGCCAGGCCGAGGCGCCGCTGCTGGCTAGCCTGCCCGACGGAGCCTTGATGCGGCGCGCGGCCTTCGGGCTGGCCGTCGAGATCCTCGCCGAATTGCGGGCCCGCACCGGCGGGGTGGCCGGGCGCCGGGTGTGCGCGGTCGTCGGCTCGGGCGACAACGGCGGTGACGCGCTGTGGGCTGCCACCTACGTGCGCCGGCGCGGCGCGGCCGCCGACGCGGTGCTGCTCAACCCGGAGCGCACCCACCGCAAGGGACTGGCGGCGTTCGTGAAGGCCGGTGGGCGCATCGTCGAAAGTGCTTCGCCGACAACCGATCTCGTCATCGATGGGGTGGTGGGCATCTCCGGATCCGGGCCGCTGCGCCCGGCCGCGGCCGAGGTTTTCGCCGCGTTGAAAAAGACAAGCGACGCGCCGGTGGTCGCCGTCGACATCCCCAGCGGCATCGATGTGGCGACCGGGGCGATCACCGGCCCGGCGGTGCACGCAGCGCTGACGGTCACCTTCGGCGGGCTCAAGCCCGTGCACGCGCTCGCCGATTGCGGCCGGGTGAAGCTGATCGACATCGGGCTCGATTTGCCGCGGACCGACATGCTGGGTTTCGAGGCCTCGGACGTGGCCGCCCGCTGGCCGGTGCCCGGGCCGCACGACGACAAGTACACCCAGGGCGTGACCGGTGTGATGGCCGGCTCGTCGACGTATCCGGGTGCGGCCGTGCTGTGCACCGGCGCCGCCGTCGCGGCGACGTCCGGCATGGTCCGCTACGCCGGCAGCGCCCACCGGGAGGTGCTCGCGCACTGGCCCGAGGTGATCGCGTCGCCCACCCCCGCATCGGCCGGCAAGGTCCAATCCTGGGTCGTGGGGCCAGGATTGGGCACCGACGACACCGGGGCCACCGCGTTGTGGTTCGCGCTGGAAACCGACTTGCCGGTGATCGTGGACGCCGACGGGCTGACCATCCTGGCGGCCCACCCCGAGCTGGTCGCCAACCGGAGCGCGCCGACCGTGCTGACCCCGCACGCCGGTGAATTCGCCCGCCTGGCGGGTAGCCCCCCGGGGGACGACCGGGTTGGCGCGTGCCAAAAGCTGGCCGACACGTTCGGGGCCACCGTGCTGCTGAAGGGGAACGTCACCGTCATCGCCGAACCGGGCGGCCCGGTCTTCCTCAACCCGGCCGGGCAATCCTGGGCGGCCACCGCCGGTTCCGGGGACGTGCTGTCCGGAATGATCGGCGCGCTGCTCGCGGCGGGACTGCCGGCGGACGAGGCCGCCGCGGCGGCCGCTTTCGTCCACGCGCGGGCCGCGGCGCTGTCGGCCGCCGACCCGGGCCCCGGTGAGGCGCCGACATCGGCGTCGCGCATCGTGCCGCACATCAGGGCCGCCCTGGCCGCCATATAGCGCCCTATCGAGAGGATCCCGCCGTGCCCCAACACCCGTCCCTGCCCGCCCACGCCATCGCCCCCGCCTACACCGGCCGCCTGTTCACCGCGCCGGTGCCCGCCCTGCGGCTGCCCGACGAATCGATGGACCCCGAGGCCGCCTACCGCTTCATCCACGACGAGCTGATGCTCGACGGCAGTTCGCGGCTGAACCTGGCCACGTTCGTCACCACGTGGATGGACCCGGAGGCGGGCCGGCTGATGGCCGAGACGTTCGACAAGAACATGATCGACAAAGACGAGTACCCGGCGACCGCGGCCATCGAGCAGCGCTGCGTCTCCATGGTGGCCGACCTCTTCCACGCCGAAGGCCTGAACGACGCCGACCCCCACAGCGCGTGCGGGGTGTCCACGATCGGCTCGAGCGAGGCCGTCATGCTGGGCGGGCTGGCCATGAAGTGGCGGTGGCGCCAGAAGGTCGGTAAAGGCTGGGAAAGCCGCCGGCCGAACCTGGTGATGGGCTCCAACGTCCAGGTGGTCTGGGAGAAGTTCTGCCGCTACTTCGACGTCGAGCCCCGCTATCTTCCGATGGAAGAGGGCCGCTACGTCATCACCCCGGAACAGGTCGTCGACGCCGTCGACGAGGACACCATCGGCGTGGTCGCGATACTGGGCACCACCTACACCGGTGAACTGGAACCGGTCGCCGACATCTGCGGCGCACTGGACAAGCTCGCGGCCGGCGGCGGGGTGGACGTCCCTGTCCACGTCGACGCTGCCAGCGGCGGGTTCGTGGTGCCCTTCCTGCACCCCGAACTGAAGTGGGACTTCCGGCTGCCCCGGGTGGTGTCGATCAACGTCAGCGGCCACAAGTACGGGCTGACGTACCCGGGTGTCGGCTTCGTGGTGTGGCGCAGCAAGGAGTACCTGCCCGACGAGCTGGTGTTCCGGGTCAACTACCTCGGCGGCGACATGCCGACCTTCACTCTGAACTTCTCCCGCCCCGGAAACCAGGTGGTCGGCCAGTACTACAACTTCCTGCGGCTGGGTCGCGACGGCTACACCAAGGTGATGCAGACGCTGTCCGGGACGGCGCGGTGGCTGGGCGAGCAGCTGCGGGTCAGCGACCACTGCGAGCTCGTCTCGGACGGTTCGGCGATCCCGGTGGTCGCCTTCCGGCTCTCCGGGGACCGCGGCTACACCGAGTTCGACGTCTCGCACGAGCTGCGCACCTACGGCTGGCAGGTGCCCGCATACACCATGCCCGACAACGCCACCAACGTCTCGGTGCTGCGCATCGTGGTGCGAGAAGGGCTCTCGGCCGACCTGGCCCGCGCGCTGCACGACGATGCCGTCTCGGCGCTGACCTCGCTGGACAAGCTCAAGCCCGGCGGCCACTACGACGCGCAGCACTTCGCGCACTAGGCCGGTTTCGCAGCCCGACCGCCGGGTAAGCGCAATCGCATGACGAGCGATGCCAGCGCGGGCAAGGACGCCGTACAGCACATCAATTGGCCTGGGACCGAAGTCGCCGCGACGGCGGAATCCACGCGACTCAAAGACGTGGAACTCGTCGAGCTGGCCCTGGAGTCCTACAGCGCCGAGATCCATCCGGCGCACGACCAGATCGACCTGAAGACCTACGGCGGCGGATTCGACCTCAGCAGACGCGCGACCGCGCCGAAGCTGCGGGTGGGCCGGGACAAATGGCTCAACCTGCTCTGGCTGATCCCCATCGGCTTCGCGCTCCTGGTTGCGGCGGTGGCGATCGGCAAGGGCCTGCACAACATGCCGGCGGTGCAGGCGTTCATTCGGCGCTACCCGGGCACCGACACCCGCGGCGTCACCCCTGGGATGCACGCCTGGGAGGGCTGGACGCACTTCTTCAACCTGTTCCTGATGACCTTCATCATCCGGTCGGGGATCCAGATCCTGTGCGACCACCCGCGGCTGTACTTCAGCCGCAACTGCACGCCGGGCAAGGACGAATGGCTGCGGGTGGGGCCACCGGTGCCCGAGGGATATTGGACCGCCAACGACGACACCGTCGCCCTGCCCGGGCAATTCGGGCTGCCCGGGTTCCGGCACTCGATCGGCCTGGCCCGCTGGTGGCACCTCGGCACCGACATGCTGTGGCTGCTCAACGGGCTGGTCTTCTACGTGCTGCTCTTCGCCACCGGGCAATGGCGGCACCTGGTGCCGACCAGCTGGACCGTCTTCCCCAACGCCGCGTCGATGGCGATCCAGTACATGTCGCTGGACTGGCCGGCAGGCGACAACGGGTGGATCGCCTACAACGGTTTGCAGTTGCTGGCCTACTTCACGGTGGTCTTCATCGCGGCGCCGGCTGCGCTGATCACCGGATTGGGGATGTCCCCGGCGCTGTCGATGCGGCTGACCGTGATCAGCAAGCGGTTGAGCATCCAAGCCGCGCGCTCGCTGCACTTCCTGGTGCTGGTGTTCTTCCTTTTCTTCATCCTCGTGCACGTCACTCTGGTCTTTGCCACCGAGGCGCTGCGCAACCTCAACCACATGTTCGCCACCCGCGACGACACCAGCTGGATCGGTTTCGGCGTCTTTTGTGCGGCCATGGTGGTGACGGCGGTCGGTTGGGTGGCGGCCACCCCCGTCACCATCCGGCATCCCCGCGTCGTGCAGCGCGTGGGTGACGCCCTGATCGGACCCCTGCAACGTCTGCTGGAGCGGATGAATCCGGAACCGGGCGCCTTCACCGAAAAGGACATCTCGCCGTACTTCTGGCACAACGGCCGGCTGCCGGACAGCCTCGAGTACAAGGAGTTGGAGCGCAACGGCTTTCGCGACTGGCGGCTGCGGGTCTCCGGCCTCGTCGAGCATCCGAGGGAGTTCTCACTCGAGGAGTTGAAGGCGCTGCCCTACCACGAGCAGATCACCCAGCATTTCTGCATTCAGGCCTGGTCGGGCGTCGCGAAGTGGGGCGGGGTGTCGATGCAGACCATCATGGACATCGTCAAACCGCTGCCGGAGGCCAAGTGGGTGGCGTTCTATTCGATGGGCCTGGGCGCGACCGGCGGCATCTACTACAACGCGCACCCCATCGAGCAGATGGGCCACTACCTGAGCATGCTGGCCTACACGATGAACGACGAGCCGCTGAGCTACGGTCACGGCGCCCCGCTGCGGCTGCGCAACGAGCTCCAGCACGGATTCAAGCAAGTGAAGTGGATCAAGGGCATCGAGTTTCTGGCCAGCTACTCCGAGATCGGCAGCGGTTACGGCGGCTATAGCGAAGACCACAAGTACTTCGGCCGACACCAGACGATCTGAGCGGATTTGTCGCTCGAGGGTGGGCAAATGGTGTGTCGGCCACCACAGGCACTGACGTGACGGCCTGGGCGAATGTGAGCTTCGTGGCTCAACGGTCGGTTTGCCCGACCGGTTCTGGGACAATGGCGGTCGTGGCTGTTACGCCGATATCGCTGACACCCGGCCTCCTCGCGGAGGCCGTGGTGGACCTGCGCGCCATCGAGCACAACGTGCGGTTGCTGTGCGAGCACGCCGGCCGCGCGCAGGTGATGGCCGTCGTCAAGGCCGACGGCTACGGCCACGGGGCCACCCCGTCCGCGCGGGCGGCGTTGGCCGGCGGGGCGACCGAGCTGGGCGTCGCCACCGTCGCCGAAGCGCTGGCCCTGCGCGCCGACGGGATCACCGCGCCGGTGCTGGCCTGGTTGCACCCGCCCGGTATCGACTTCGGGCCCGCGCTGCTGGCCGACGTGGAGATTGCCGTTTCTTCGGAGCGTCAGCTGGACGAGCTGCTGGACGCGGCGCGCCGGACGGGCCGGACCGCGACCGTCACGCTGAAGGTCGACACCGGGCTGAACCGCAACGGTGTTCACCCCGCCCGATACCCCTCGATGCTGGCCGCGTTGCGGCGGGCCGTCGCCGAGGAAGCCGTCCGGCTGCGCGGCATGATGTCGCACATGGTGTTCGCCGATCAACCGGCCAACCCCATCAATGACCTTCAGGCTCAACGCTTTAGCGACATGCTGACGCAGGCGAGCGACCAGGGGGTGCGGTTCGAGGTCGCGCACCTGGCGAACTCGTCGGCCACCATGTCGCGTCCCGATCTGGCCTTCGACCTGGTGCGGCCCGGCGTGGCGGTGTACGGCCTGAGCCCCGTGCCCGAGCTCGGGGACATGGGGCTGCTGCCGGCGATGACGGTGAAATGCCCTGTGGCGCTGGTCAAGTCGATTCGCGCGGGCGAGAGCGTGTCGTATGGGCACACCTGGACCGCGGAGCGCGACACGAATTTGGCCCTGCTGCCGATCGGCTACGCCGACGGCGTCTTCCGGTCGCTGGGAGGACGATTGGATGTGCTGATCAACGGCAAGCGGCGGCCGGGGGTCGGGCGGATCTGCATGGACCAGTTCGTCGTCGACCTGGGGCCCGGCCGGACCGACGTGGCCGAGGGCGACGAGGCGATCCTGTTCGGGCCCGGCAGCAGCGGGGAACCCACCGCGCAGGACTGGGCCGACCTGCTCGGCACCATCCACTACGAAGTGGTGACCAGCCCCCGCGGGCGCATCACCAGAACCTATCGCGAGGCGCAGACCATTGAGCCCTGAAAGAGCCCGCAGGCGCCAGAGGGGGGCTTGGCTTGCGGGAGGGGCGGGGGTGACTGCCCTCGCCACCATCGTCGGAGCCTCGGCCCGCCGTTCGATGATCCAGCGCAGCCACGGCACCGAAGATCCCTACGCCGACGAGGATTTCGACAGGATCGACGACGATCGCCGCTCCGTGGTGACCACCCCCGACGGCGTGTCGTTGGCGATCCGGGAAGCCGGTCCGGCGGATGCCCCGCTGACCATGGTGTTCGTTCACGGGTTCTGTCTGCGGATGGGCGCCTTTCATTTTCAGCGGACGCGGCTGCCCGAGCAGGTGGGCCCGGGCGTCCGGATGGTCTTCTACGATCAGCGCGGGCACGGGCAATCCGGCGAGGCGGCACCCGAAACCTACACGCTGACTCAGCTCGGTCAGGACCTTCAGAGTGTGCTTCAGGTGGTCGCGCCGCGGGGGATGGTCGTGCTGGTCGGCCACTCCATGGGCGGCATGACGGTGTTGTCGCATGCTCGCCAATTCCCCGGCCAGTACGGGCGCCGGATCGTCGGCGCCGCGTTGATTTCCTCTGCGGCGGAAGGCGTTGCCGAGTCGCCGCTGGGCGAAATCCTGAAAAACCCGGCGCTGGAAGCGTTCCGGTTCACCGCGCGGTCCGCGCCGAAGTTGATGCACCGCGGCCGCAACGTGTCGCGCTCGCTGATCGGCCCGGTCCTGCGGGCGGCCTCCTTCAGTGACTTGCACGTCAGCCGGAGCCTGGACGCCTTCTCGCAGCGAATGATGAACGGCACCCCGATCCCGACCATGGTGGAGTTCCTTGATGCCTTGGAACACCACGACGAGACCGCCGGGCTGTGGACCCTGCTGCGCATCCCCACCCTCATCGCCTGCGGCGACCACGACCTGCTGACCCCCGACGAGTACTCCCGCAAGATGGCGGCCTCGCTGCCGCAGTCCGAGCTGGTCATCGTTCGCGGGGCCAGTCACCTTGCGCTGCTGGACAAGCCCGGGGCGATCAACGACGGGCTGGTGCGGCTGGTCAATCGGGCCACCCCGGGCCGCACCGCGCTGGCGGCCCGGTGGATGCGCGAACGGCTGCGGCGCCGTGGATGAGGGGACTGCCACGCTGCCGCGCGTCGAGGACACCATCGCACTGGGCTCGCGGCTAGGTGAGGGGCTCCGTGCGGGCGACGTGGTGGTGCTCACCGGTCCGCTCGGCGCGGGAAAGACCGTGCTGGCCAAGGGCATTGCCGCGGCCATGGACGTCGACGGCCCGGTCACGTCACCGTCGTACGTGCTGGCGCGGGTGCACCCGCCGCGGCGGCCCGGATCACCGGCGATGATCCACGTCGACATGTACCGGCTTTTGGACCAGAACGGCGCCGACCTGCTGGGCGAGCTCGACTCGCTGGACCTCGACACGGATCTCGATGGCGCGGTGGTGGTCGTGGAGTGGGGCGAGGGCCTCGTCGAACGCCTCGCCGAGCGGCACCTCGACATTCGTCTGGAACGCCTCAGCCGATCCGACGTGCGGATCGCTTCGTGGCAGTGGGTGCGTTCATGAGCCTCCTGCTCGCCCTCGACACCTCCACCCCAGCGGTCACCGCCGGGATCGTGCGCCGCGACGATCTGACCGTGCTGGCCGAGCGGGTCACCGTCGACGCCCGTGCGCACGCCGAACGGCTCACCCCGAACGTGCTGGACGCCCTCGCCGACGCCGGGCTGACGATGGGCGACCTCGATGCCGTCGTGGTGGGCTGTGGGCCCGGCCCGTTCACCGGCCTGCGGGCCGGGATGGCCACCGCGGCCGCCTACGGGCATGCGCTGGGCATCCCGGTGCGCGGGGTGTGCAGCCTGGACGCAATCGGTGTGCGCACCACCGGTGAGACGTTGGTGGTGACCGACGCGCGCCGGCGCGAAATCTATTGGGCCCGTTACCGTGACGGGTTTCGGATGGAGGGGCCGGGCGTCAACGCCCCCGCCGACGTCGACCCGGGTGCAGCACAGGCGGTGGCCGGCTCCAAGGAGCATGCCGCGCTGTTCGGCCTGCCCCACCGCGGGCCGATCTATCCCACAGCGGGCGGGCTCGTCGCCGCGGTGCCCGATTGGTCGCAGCGCCCGTTGCCCTTGGTGGCGCTGTATCTGCGCCGCCCCGACGCCAAACCGATGGCGGCGCGCGGATGACCGCCCTGGGCGAGCCCGTGACGCTCGGCGCCTTGGTCCCCGCCGACGCGGCGCGCTGCGCCGAACTCGAACGTCAGCTGTTCGACGGCGACGACCCCTGGCCCGCGGCGGCGTTCAACCGGGAATTGGCCAGCCCGCACAACCATTACGTCGGCGCTCGGGCCGGCGGCGCGCTCGTCGGCTATGCCGGCATCTCGCGGCTGGGCCGCACCCCGCCGTTCGAGTACGAGGTCCACACCATCGGCGTGGACACCGCCTACCAGGGCCAGGGGATCGGCCGCCGGTTGCTCGACGAGCTGCTGATCTTCGCCGACGGCGGCGTCGTCTTCCTGGAGGTGCGCACCGACAACGAGGCGGCCATCGCGCTGTACCGCAGCGTGGGATTCGAGCAGATCGGCCTGCGCCGGCGCTACTACCGCGCAAGCGGCGCCGACGCCTACACCATGCGGCGGTCAGCACGATGACGACCATCTTGGCCATCGAAACCTCTTGCGACGAAACGGGAGTCGGTATCGCGCGGCTGGACGGCGACGGCACGGTGACGCTGTTGGCGGACGAGGTGGCATCCAGCGTCGACGAACACGTCCGCTTCGGCGGCGTGGTCCCCGAGATCGCGTCGCGGGCGCACCTGGAGGCGCTCGGCCCCACGATGCGCCGCGCGCTGACCACGGCAGGGCTGCAGAAGCCCGACATCGTCGCGGCCACGATCGGCCCGGGTCTGGCCGGCGCCCTGCTGGTGGGAGTGGCTGCGGCCAAGGCGTATTCGGCCGCGTGGGGGGTACCGTTCTACGCCGTCAACCACCTTGGCGGGCACCTGGCCGCCGACGTCTACGAACACGGGCCGCTCCCCGAGTGCGTGGCGCTGCTGGTGTCGGGCGGCCACACCCACCTCTTGCATGTGCGCTCCCTGGGCGAACCGATCGTCGAGCTGGGCAGCACCGTCGACGACGCCGCCGGCGAGGCCTACGACAAGGTGGCGCGGCTGCTGGGGCTGGGTTATCCCGGCGGCAAGGTGCTCGACGACCTGGCCCGCACCTGCGGCCGGGAGGCCGCAGAGATCCCCGCCTTCCCGCGTGGCATGACCGGCCGCGCCGATGACCCGTACGCCTTCAGCTTCTCCGGCCTGAAAACGGCCGTGGCGCGCTATCTGGAGAGCCACCCGGACGCGGTGAACGCGGATGTCGCGGCCGGCTTTCAGGAGGCCGTCGCCGACGTGCTGACCATGAAGGCGGTGCGCGCGGCGACCGGACTCGGCGTCTCGACGCTGCTGATCGCCGGGGGAGTGGCCGCTAATTCGCGGCTGCGGGAGCTGGCGGAGCAGCGGTGCGCGGCGGCCGGGCTGACGCTGCGGGTCCCCAAGCCCCGGCTCTGCACCGACAACGGGGCGATGATCGCTTCCTTCGCCGCGCACCTGGTGGCCGCCGGCGCGCCGCAGTCACCGCTGGACGCGGCCACCGACCCCGGGCTCCCGGTGGTAAAAGCCCAGGTGAGCTGATCGCCCGTAGCGAACATCGCGGACGCACCGGGGCGCCCTTGAGTGCTAGCACTCTCGTGTATAGAGTGCTAGGTGGCAATCGGCCAAACCCTGTGCCGGCACCCGCGACGACGGCGCTCGGGCTCGGACGGCTGCCGAATCCCTTGATAATTCCGGGGCACCCGCCCCGGACCCGATCTAACTAGTGGAGGCTCCAATCGTGGCGAAGGTGAACATCAAGCCACTCGAGGACAAGATTCTCGTGCAGGCCAACGAGGCCGAGACCACGACCGCGTCCGGTCTGGTCATTCCTGACACCGCCAAGGAGAAGCCGCAGGAAGGCACCGTCGTCGCAGTCGGTCCCGGCCGCTGGGACGAGGACGGCGAGAAGCGGATCCCGCTCGACGTCTCGGAAGGTGACACCGTCATCTACAGCAAGTACGGCGGCACCGAGATCAAGTACAACGGCGAGGAGTACCTGATCCTGTCGGCGCGTGACGTGCTGGCCGTCGTATCGAAGTAAGCACCGTGTTCCGCCCCGGCGATCCCCGCGCATGGCCGCGGGTGATTTCCGGGGCGGCATGCGTTAGCGGGTAGTGGCGATCGCAAGCCCGGCGAGCCGGGCGAAGCGGGTCGCCACCATCAAGCAAGTGGCGATCGCAAACGCGGCGAAGCCGGGCGAAGCGGGTCGCCACCATTCAAACAAGGAGCCTGATGAGCAAGGTTATTGAGTACGACGAGACCGCGCGCCGCGCAATCGAGGCGGGCGTCAACGCGCTGGCCGACGCGGTCCGGGTGACGCTGGGGCCGCGTGGTCGGCATGTGGTGCTCGCCAAGGCATTTGGCGGGCCCACGGTCACCAACGACGGCGTCACCGTCGCGCGTGAGATCGACCTGGAAGACCCGTTCGAGAATTTGGGTGCGCAACTGGTGAAGTCGGTGGCCACCAAGACCAACGACGTGGCGGGTGACGGCACCACGACCGCGACCGTGTTGGCGCAGGCGCTGGTCAAGGGCGGGCTGCGCCTGGTTGCGGCCGGTGTCAACCCCATTGAGCTCGGCGTGGGAATTTCCAAGGCGGCCGACGCGGCGTCCGAGGCACTGCTGGCGGCGGCCATCCCGGTGTCCGGCAAGGAGGCGATCGCTCAGGTGGCGACGGTGTCGTCGCGTGACCAGCAGCTCGGCGAGCTGGTCGGCGAGGCGATGACCAAGGTCGGCACCGACGGCGTGGTCAGCGTCGAAGAATCCTCGACGCTGAGCACCGAGCTGGAGTTCACCGAGGGCGTCGGTTTCGACAAGGGTTTCCTGTCGGCGTATTTCGTCACGGATTTCGATTCGCAGGAAGCCGTGCTGGACGACCCGCTGATCCTGTTGCACCAGGAGAAGATCAGCTCGCTGCCCGACCTGCTGCCCATGCTGGAGAAGGTGGCCGAGTCGGGGAAGCCGCTGTTGATCATTGCCGAGGACGTCGAGGGCGAGGCCCTGGCGACGCTGGTGGTCAACTCGATTCGCAAGACGCTCAAGGCGGTTGCGGTGAAGGCCCCGTTCTTCGGCGACCGGCGCAAGGCGTTCCTCGAGGACCTGGCGGTGGTTACCGGCGGCCAGGTGATCAACCCCGACGCCGGCCTGCTGCTGCGGGAGGTCGGCACCGATGTGCTGGGCTCGGCCCGCCGCGTGGTGGTCAGCAAGGACGACACCATCATCGTCGACGGGGGCGGCTCGAAGGACGCGGTTGCCGACCGGATCAAGCAGCTGCGCGCCGAGATCGAGAAGAGCGATTCCGATTGGGACCGCGAGAAGCTGCAGGAGCGGCTGGCGAAGCTGGCCGGCGGCGTGGCCGTGCTCAAGGTGGGTGCCGCCACCGAGACCGCGCTCAAGGAACGCAAGGAAAGCGTCGAGGACGCCGTCGCGGCCGCCAAGGCCGCCGTTGAGGAGGGCATCGTCGCGGGCGGCGGGTCGGCGCTCATCGGAGCGCGCAAAGCGCTGAAGGAGTTGCGCGGGTCGCTGTCCGGCGATCAGGCGGCGGGGGTCGACGTGTTCGCCGAGGCGCTCGCGGCACCGCTGTACTGGATCGCCACCAACGCCGGCCTGGACGGCGCGGTCGCGGTGAACAAGGTCGGCGAGCTGCCGGCCGGGCACGGGCTCAACGCCGACAAGCTCACCTACGGTGACTTGATTGCAGAAGGCGTGATCGATCCCGTCAAGGTGACCCGGTCCGCGGTGCTCAACGCGGCGTCGGTAGCGCGGATGGTGCTCACCACCGAGACGGCCATCGTCGACAAGCCCGCCGGCGACCACGACGACCACGGGCATGGCCACGGTCATCACCACCACTGAGCGAGCAACGCAAAACACCCCCGGTTCGCATGGGCCGGGGGTGTTCTCGTACGGGCGGAGTTGCGTCCGGTTCATCCGCGAGGCCCGCGTGGCTTCGAGGGGTGGTTGCACCACTTCTTGATGGGCTGTTGATTCCTCGGATTCCGTTTGTTGGGATCGGTAGCGACGTGAGGCTTGTGCACTGGTTGCCACGAACACACCAGAGAGGACGGCCATCATGCTGCTTGCCCGCATGACGAAGAGGCTCGTCGCCGCCGCACTACTGGCGGGGGGTACCGCACTAACCGGGTGGGGAGTGGGCATAGCTCACGCGGACACGATGGAACCGCACCGTTGGTGCCCGGGCAACCCCAAGCAGATGCCCTACGTCGTGAACCAGTACATCGACTGGGACTGGAATGTCTGCCACACTTGGTATCCGACCCAATACGGGATGGGCAACGTCACCATGCAGGGCCGGCCGACCTCGATCTGGGACGGCGACACCCCGCCGATCGAGGCGATCACCATCAGGCATTGCCCGCCGATCAGCTTCATGTGCCCCTAGCCCGGTCGCACGCGTGTGCGTCCATGCCCCGCCACCGAGGTCTACCGCCGAGCCACCACTGAGCCAGCGACGCAAAACATCCCGGGCTTGATTGCCGGGGTGTTTTGGTCTTCGAGGTCTGCGCCGATTGCTATGCTTGCCGCACGATGACGTGGGGGGCGCCAGCGTGAGCTATCCGCAGCAATGGCCACCGCAACCACCGCAGCACCCTCAGCAATGGCCTCCGCCCTACCCGCCGCCCGGGCCGTACCCGCCCCCGGCGCCCGCGCCGCGCAACACCAACGTCCTGCTGATCGTCGTGCTTACGCTCGCGGCGATCGTCGTCGTCGTGCCGGTGGCATTGGTCGGGTTCTTCGTGATCCAGGACATGGCCCGCGACGGGCGCGGCGAAAGCAGGAAGGCCGCCTCCCTCACGAACTTCGCCGTCGTGTGCGATGGCGGGTCGATCAGCAATGCCGTTACGTACCAGAAGCCGTACAAGATCGCAGCGTTCGCCCCCTACGACGAGCCGAACCCGATGCGCGAACTGGCATCCGTCCACTGGAGCGAAGTGCCACCAGATTCCCGCGCCGACTACCGGGTGAGTCCCAACGACTTCCAATCGGTGAATGTTGTTGCCTGCCTTACCCGCAAGCCCGGAACCGAGGTGAAGTCACGCACGTGCGACTTCAAGACCGATGCGGGCGAACACATCGCCGTCGACTACTACGCCGTGCAGTACGACATCGAACTCCGCGAGGCGAGGACCGGCAAGCACATCGAACAACTGGGAGCGGTGGACGGCCCCGCGGCCAGCTGCCCGTTCCTCGTATGGGTCAAAAAGCGCGATCCGAAGATGTACGCGGGACCGGATCCTGCGGCAGTCAATGCCAAGCTCGCCGAATTCGCGCACAGGTAACTGATTAGTGGCCGCTGCTACTGGGCTACCGGCTGGATCGATACCAGCCGGAACCAGCCGGCGTGGGTGTCGTCAGGCATGAACCGGACTACGAGGATGCCGGGCGGAAATTGGCTTGCCAGGCCATTGAGGGTCCTGGGCAAGAACGCTCGTGACTTGGCGTTTCCATACCAATTGGGGTCTGAGGGCTCGGCATGAGTCACCCCGTCAATCGCAGCATCCCAGCGTTGGACCGGGTCCGGTGGCGTATCCCCGAATCCCTGCGACTTCAGGTACGCATCCGCTTGGCCCCAAAGCGTCATCGGAGCCGCGCCACCGACCGGGGTCCCTGTGATCGTTCCGTCAGTGGTATTGGCGGTCACCGAACTCAGCCTGGCGGCGCACGCGTTGTTGTCACCGCCGGGGGCCGGCCTGCAGGTGTCGGGCGGCGGGTCGGCGTGCGCCCGGGAGATGCTGAGTAATAGCAAAAACGCGACCGCACATAGTGCTGCCCGCGCAGTGGCCAATGCACCGCGGCGAAAGTTAGCCATCGGAATCTCCCTTTTTGAAGCCTACGAATGTATTCGGCCTCGTCATTATCGGCTCGCATGTGGGCCGAAAGTCAGGCTTGACGCGCTGCCGCACGCGGTGCAATGTGATACGCGCCATATGACCACTGGTCACGCCGGGCAGAGAGGCGGAGCGCATGACTACGAGGGACAAGTACACGACCGTTCCCACGCCGTACTCGTGGGAGGTCCCCAGCATCGGCAATGCCCGCTTCACCTGGGAATACGACGAGGGGCGCGCGCGACTCCTGTCCCTGTACCAGAAGGGAAAGGACAAGCAGTGGGACGCCCAGTTGCGAATCGACTGGGCGCAGGACGTCGACCCGATGAACCCGATCGAACTTCCCATCGAGTTCCATCCGCTGTTCGGCAGCCCGATGTGGGACGCCGCGACCGAAGCCCGTCGCGCCGAGATGCGTCAGCACTTCCAGGCCTGGCAGCTCTCGCAGTTCCTGCACGGTGAGCAGGGCGCGATGGTGTGCGCAGCCAAGATCGTCGAGGTCGTGCCGGACCTGGACGCGAAGTTCTACGCGGCCACGCAGACCATGGACGAAGCCCGCCACGTCGAGGCGTTCTCGCGATTCCTGCAGGAGAAGGTCGACCTCGTCTACCCGATCAACAAGAACCTGACCGCTCTGCTGGACGACACCCTGCGCGACTCACGCTGGGACATGCCGTACCTCGGCATGCAGGTACTCATCGAAGGTCTCGCGCTCGCCGCCTTCGGGGTGCTGCGTGACATGGCGGCGCCGGACTCGCTCGCCAGACAGGTGCTGGCCTACGTCATGCAGGACGAGGCCCGCCACGTCGCCTTCGGCCGAATCTCGCTGAAAGACTACTACTCCGAGCTCACCGAAGCCGAACGTGACGAACGCGAAGAGTTCGTCGTGGATGCCTGCTACCTGATGCGCGACCGCTTCCGCGGCGAGGAGGTTTTCGAAACTCTCGGCATGAACGTCGAGGAATGCGCCGCGTGGGTGGACACATCGCCGCTGATGATCCAGTTCCGCTCACACCTGTTCAGCCGGATCGTGCCGATCGTCAAGGACATCGGGTTGTGGGGCGACAAAGTGCAGAAGGCGTTCAGAGACATGGGCGTTCACGACATGGCCGCGTTCGACATCGAAGCGCTGATGAAGGCCGATGAGGATCAGGCCGAATCGTTGGACAAGGCACACGCCGAGATGGCCGAGCGGGCCCTCGAGGTGGACCAGGTGATCGCGGCGGGCGCGAGCTAACTCGACGATCGGTCGCTCGGCGAGGCGGCAATTTGCCGCCGATTGACGCACCGCCCGGTTCCTGACGCGCATCACGGCGATGAGGTCGGCGCGGGCCGACAAGTGCGCCAAACGACCACGGACCACGGCCGCGAGCAGCACCCACCACTAACGACGGCGCTTCGCTTGGTTAGGGCCTGCGCAGCTGAGACTTCGCCGACTACCCCAGAAATAGTATCAACTGATACAGTGTTGTATGAAACGGAAAGAAACCGAATGGTGAGGGAGGCAGTCATGGACGTATACGAGGCGGTCACAAGCAGACGCGCAGTACGCGGCTTCACCGACCAGCCGGTGCCGAGAGAGGTGCTGGAGCGTGTGCTGTCCGCCGCGGCATGGTCCCCGTCGGGATCGAACATCCAGCCGTGGAATACGTATGTGGTAACCGGCGAGCTGCTTGGCGAGCTCAAGACGCGCGCCGTCGAGCGCGTGGCCCATGGTGACCCCTGGGACGAGCGGGAGTACGAGATGTACCCACCCGGAATGAAGTCGCCGTACGGCGACCGACGATCCGCCTTCGGCAAGGAGCGCTACAGCGCACTCGGCATTGCGCGCGAGGACTGGGAGGCGCGCCAGCGCGCGGCCATCGCGAACTGGAACTGTTTCGGTGCGCCTGCCGCGCTGTTCTGCTACATCGACCGCGATCTCGGCGTGGCACAGTGGGCCGACGTCGGGATGTATCTGCAGTCCGTCATGCTGCTACTCCGCGCCGAAGGGCTACACAGCTGCCCTCAGATGGCGTGGTCGCAGGTTCGCGAAACGGTCGCGGAGGTCTTGTCGCCCCCGGACGGACTAATCCTCTTCTGCGGCATGTCGATTGGATACGAGGACTCCGCAGTGAAGTACACACGCACAGGCCGGGCGCCGCTCGAAGAGACGGTCACGTTCGTCGACCACGAGTCGTCTGGTCTGGAACATGCCATCCGGTCGGAGTCCGGTGTTCAATCCGGATAAACGGATGCCAGTTCGATGACTCGCGATGCTTCCAGCCGCGCCACCGCTCGGCGTGCGACCGACCGCCCTGGAGACCCCTCGCCTTTCGCTCTTGGTTTGTCGCTGCGCAGGGCGCACTGGCGCGCGGCCGCGGTGATGTCGGAGGCGCTTCGGCCCCTGGGCATCGAGCTGCGGCATTTCGCCGTGCTGCTCGTCCTGGTCAACCGCGGACCCACGGAGCAGCGTGCCTTGGTCGAGGCGACCGGTTCGGACAAGGCGGGAATTATGCGGGTCGTGGACGACCTGGAGCGCAAGGGGCTCGCCGTCCGCAAACCCGTTCCGGGTGACCGGCGGGTGCGGGCGGTGGAGATCACCCCTAAAGGTCTTGAGGTTTTCGACGCCGCCCATATGGCCGCGGAGCCGCTGGCTGAGCGCCTCGTCTCCATGCTGGGTCCCGGGGAGGCAGAACAACTGACGGATTTGCTCACACGATTCACCGCGCCTGCCGAGCAGTAGGGCTGTAGGTGAGCGCGCCGTCTTCGACAAGTTCGTAGCTCAGCAGTCGGCGGGCGTTTAGTCTCCCGGCATGGACCGCTTTGCGCAGTGGGCATGGAACCGGCACGGCGCGCGGTATTCGTGGGTCATCTGCGCGCTCTCTTACGTCATACCGTTTCCGATCTACCTCTCCTTATCGTTTGTCATCGTGGCTTCCGAGAAATCCGGTCACTACCTCGAAGCGGCAGCGGCCACTGCTATTGCGATGCTGGCGCTCGCTTATGGGCTGGTCCTGCCCGGCGTCGGTGCGCTGCGGCTTGTCGAACGCTGGGCCGCGGGTGAAGAGGTCGCTCCAGCGAAGGCTCTGGAAGCCACCTACACGTGGGCCCGTGGTGCCGTTGTCCGGGGGTTAGTGGTCATCGCCGTGTGTGCCGTTATGTTGTCGGTGACCGTGGGTGTCATTGCCGGCGCAAGCGGACTGCGGCTGGTTGAGTACGCGGTTCTAGGCGGCGTTATCGGAACGGGTTCGCACCTGATCGGGGTGCACAGTGTGCCGGAAACGCCGATGCGGCCGGCGCGGGTCGCCCTCGCCGGTGCCACCGATATCGGCGACTCCCTGCCCCGCTCGCGCCCGACATTCGCCGCGTGGTCGAACTTGGCAATGCTTGCGGTCGCATTCGTCTTTTCCATCGTGGGCGCGACGGCGGCGGCCGTGTTTGGCCGGGCCGGTCAGGGCCCGGTGCTGTGGGTGGTGATCGGCTGCTTGTTGACTCTGGGCTTCGCAGTGCCGATTACCGTCGGCAGTGTCTTCGCGCCTTCCCTTCAGCCGATTCGGGATCTCGCCGAAGGCACCAAACGTGTCGCGGCGGGTGACTACAGCCAACGACTGCCGGTGGTTCAGGATGATGACCTCGGTGCGTTGGCGGCGTCGTTCAACCGCATGCAGACGGGTCTGGCTGAGCGGCAACGACTTCAGGCCGCGTTCGGAACTTACGTCGATCCGGTCCTGGCAGCCCGGTTGCTTCAGCAGGGTGACGAAGTGTTCACCGGTGAACGACGCGAGGTCACTGTGATGTTCGTCGACATCCGCGACTTCACTCCGTTCGCCGAGGCCAACAGCGCCGAGGACACTGTCACACGGCTTAACGCTCTGTTCGAGATTGTCGTGCCTGCCGTCGTCGACGCAGGTGGGCATGTGAACAAATTTCTCGGCGACGGCGCCTTGGCGGTCTTCGGTGCCCCCAACGAACTCGCAGACCACGCCGACGCCGCGACGGACGCTGCCGCGCTGATTCATCGTCTTGTCGCAGAACGATTCGACGGCGCGCTACGGATCGGTATCGGGATCAACACCGGCGTGGTGATCGCCGGCACCATCGGCGGTGGGGGCAAGCTGGAGTTCACCCTGATCGGCGACACCGTCAACGTTGCGGCTCGCGTCGAGCAGCTCACGAAGACCACCGGTGACGCGATCCTTCTCACCCAGCAGTCAGTCGATGCGTTGACTTCCCGACCAATAAGACTGACGGACAGGGGATTTCACGCCCTGAAGGGCAAGTCGGCCGCCGTGCAAGTTTTCGGCCTGGGCCTGTGATGACGCCCCCAGGCCGGCCCGGCTACTGAACGTCGGAGCGGCCTGTCTGCGTGACCATGGAGACGGCCGTCGGGCCGAATTCCGGGCGGACGCACCACGGCCGGCGGCCATCAGAGTTCTGGCTGTGCACAGCACCGGTCGGCAGTGGATGATGATGCGGTGACGCGGCCTGACGACTACCGATCCCGGTATCAGTCCTATCTCGATCGCTGTAATGGGCACGATTTCGATTCAATGGCCTCGTTCTACACACCGACCATCAGGGTCAACGGCGTTCCCATGGACCGGCTTCCGTGACCGAGCAATTCGCGCCTTTCATCTCCGCGTTCCCCGATTGGCATTGGGAGATGAAGCAGATCAGTTGAGCAGCCCGGCGATGACGATGCCCACGCCAACCACGATCGTCAGCGCGAGTGACACCAACAGGAAGCTGACGGTCCGCTCTTTTGCCGCCGAGGCCTCGTGATCGGCCGCAGCGATGGGTGCGAGTCGGCGGCCGGCGCCCCAGGCCGAGGCGAGTAGGGTCGCCAGCCAGTTCGCATAGCCGGCATACACAATCAGTCCGACTGCCGTCACACCCCACGCGTTGGGCAGGTGGATGTGTGGCCAGAGCAGGCCGATTAGCACGAGGAACATGCCGTTGAGGACGGCCTCGAGGTGGCTCGACAGCCCCATCCGCGGGTTCTTCAGTGCCGGGATGGCGAATCCAGTCAGCAGGCCGATCAGGAACAGGACCAACCCAAGTGTGAACAGCACCGTCTGCATGTCAGAAGAGTAGGCCGCCCGCGCCCGTCGTTATGGCGATCCGCTTTCCCCACGAGACATAAACCGCTGCGGGCGTTCTCGGCGTGTCGTCGCAGAGGTTTATGTGTCGTGGCGGCTCCGACCGCCACGCGTCAGCGGGTTCCGGGCGGAAGGCTCGGCGGAGTCGTCGTCACAGTGGTAATCGGCGTGGACGTGTACGTCGGGCTGCTGGTGACGGTGACCGTGCTCGTGCTGGTGGAGGGCGGTGGCACTTCGGTCGTCGTCGTGATCGTCGTGACGCTGGTCGTCGTCGAGGTGGACGACGTCGTCGTCGCGGCCGCCGCGGCGAGCACACCGCAGGCCACCCGCTTGCCCGACTCGCCGGCGGAACTCCCGCTCAGGTTGTCCGCGTTCTGGTGGACGATCAGCGCGGTGCCCGAGCTGTTTCTCAGGTCCGAGGCGGTGAGCAAGCTGGTGGTGGTGACCAGCTTCGCCGAGCCGTCGTTGCGTACCTGCAACGCGGTCAGGTCGCCGCTGGCCGGAAAACCGGTGTGATTCGGTGCCTGGTAGACGCTTCCGGCCGAATTGAAGTCCCCGGTCGAGCCGCCGGACGGCGCGGTGGAATTAGCCTCGCATTTGCCCACAGCGTGGATCATCAGCGCGTGGAAACCCGGGCTCAGGACTTGGTTGGGTCCGGCCTCCACGGTCACCGTCGCGTACCCGTTCGCGAAATCAATGGTGGCGGTGCCGACCTGGTTTCCGTCGGCGCTCTTCAACTGCGTGGTCATCCGCTCGGTGCCGGGGGGCGCGCTGGAGGACGTTGACGTGGCGGATTGGCCACCCTGCTGGTTTGCGCACGCTGCCAACGGTGCGATGGTGGCGGCAAGCGCCACGGCCGCGAAGGTTACGCCCTTATTCATGGGCCGGTCGTACCCCGATTGGTCGCGGTCCAAACGACTACAGCGAACTCAACAGGGCGGCGCGGCCTCGGACGCGAAGCTTATTCATCGTGGATCGACGCAAACGGGTGATGCGCTCCACCATTCGATCTCCGAGTGCATCGAGCATCTCGGCACTCAAATCTATTGGCGCCGGGCATAAGTCGCGCTCCTCTTCGCTGGCGTGTGCATCCAGGACCGTGACGAACGAGTGCCACTCGCCCTCGTATTGCGGCGCCGTCGGCGGAGTCCGAAGTAGCACCGCCAGCTGATCCCAGACTTGCCGGTGCTCCGCGTGAGCGATCGCGACGAGCGTGCTTGCCTCCGACACCGCCGGATAGAACAGGTCGTCCTCGATCCGCATGTGAATGTCGAGTTCGATCAACAATTCATCGAGGGCGTCCTGCCGCTCGCCGGTATCCGGAGCTAACGCGGTGATTTTCTCGCAAAGCCCGCGTAAGACCTTGTGGTGTTCAAAGAGCACGTCGTAGGCGTTCATTTCGCGTCTCCGCGCACCTCGACGTATCCATCCCGGATGCGTGTCGGGTAGTGCGGCAGTGCGGCCGTCGCCGGTCCGCGCAGCACTTCTCCCGATTCGCAGGCGAACCGGGAGCCATGCCACGGACAAACGATGCGACCGCGATCGATCCAGCCGTCGTCCATCGGCGCACCGAGGTGGGGGCAGCGCGCGCCGACGGCCAGGACCCGGTCGTCGGTGCGGTAGAGAACCACGCCGACGCCGTCCACCTCGACCCGTCGCGGCTGGCCGTCCAGGGCCGTTGCCGGCAACACCGGCGTCCAGTGGGCGGCACTGAGCCGAGCCCCCGAGCGGTCCACTCCGGCTCCCGATCCGTATACGAGAGCTCCGCCCAGATAGCCGCTACCCAGGGTGATGCCGTAGCCCAGCGCACTGCAAGCCATCCCGCGCTGATGGCGACCGTTGCGGCGGTCCCACCACGACAACGCGTACAGGCTCGTCGCGACCCCGTTCAGCAAGCCATGGACAACGCCGACCCGTCGCGATTGCTCATGCGTGTGTTGCCAGTCCGTCAGACCGGTCGCGGCCGCGCCGACGCTTCCGGCGAGTCCGACACCCAACGCGAACCTCGACGCGTCACGCCATTGCGCGCCACTCCCCGAGAGCATGGACGCCGCATCCATCGCGACCGTCGTCGTGATCGCTCCCGTCGGCACCGACGTCAACGCGGGATGCAGCGGATGGCCGAGCCAGGTGCCGTGCAGCGCATTGCTGACCCGGTCGCGATATCGGCCCATGGCCGCGAAGAGGAATGTCAGGCCGTGCTCGAGGCGGTAGCTCGGCCGGTCTAGCCATTCCTGTCTTCCCAGCCTTCTGACTGCGGCATGGCCGTAATTGCGGACGCGATCCGGAGATCGATGTGATCGTTCAGTCACGGCACCCTCCTGTGCGCGTGAGCGAACCGACGCGGGGCCCCCGGCACGACGGAACGCCCGAATCTAGCCCGACGCGACGCAAGGGTTGTTGAGTGCCGCGTCGATATGGACGCGGCCAGCCGGCGGCCTAGCCCATGACTAGTAGACGGACCGCGACGGCCATTCGTTCAACCGAGTCGTGCGCCCTTAGGCCGAGCGGCGAATGCCGCGCGTGCGGCCGATGTCGCCCTTCAGCAACATGTCGCGCTCCGATTCGGACAAGCCGCCCCAAACTCCATAGGGCTCACCGACTTCGAGCGCGTGGGAACGGCACTCCTGAATTACCGGGCACTGCCGGCACATTTCTTTGGCGCGCTGCTCGCGCTGCATGCGGGCGCGGCCGCGCTCACCGTCGGGGTGAAAGAACATCGACGAGTCAACGCCGCGGCACAAGCCCTGCAGTTGCCAGTTCCAGATGTCGGCGTTGGGTCCAGGTAGCTGCTCCGGCTGTGGCATTGGTGTTTCCCTCTCTGCACGGCACGCCCAGTAAGGTCAGGTTCGCGAAGCGATTGTGCAACTGAAATGAAGTGGCGTCACCGATGACTACCCGTCATGCGTAGACGTTAGGGCGGGCGGTGAATTTGCGTCAATAGCCACTTAGCCCGACAAAGTATGTAATGGTTATAAAAGAATTAACGCCGCGTTCATCTGCTACCCATTGTCGAAACACGCACCGTGCTACCAGGCACTTGACCGGAACGAGATTTCCCAGCTCACGGGCCAGGGGAGGGCCGGCCGCGATTAGTACAGGATCTATTGTGATTAACAGTTCGGTAACGCGAACAGCACAAACTGTTTACTCCTATCGTCGTGATTGAAACTCGTCACACTTCCGTGATTGGCCGAGAGTTGGCCGCCGCCGCCTTCGGAGACCGGCCCGGCACCTGGCCGCTGCCGACGGCGGTCACTCCGGAGGGCTTATGGCTGCGCGCGGTCGCAGCGGGCGGGCAGGGCCGCTACGGCAGCGCCTACCGCGATCTGGCCGCGCTGCGGCGCGACGCCCCCGCCGGTCGGTTGGCGTCCCTGGCTCACAGCACGCAGGGATCCTTTCTGCGCCAACTGGGTTGGCACACGCTGGCGCGCGGGTGGGACGGGCGCGCCCTAGCGCTGGCCGGCGTGGACCCCGAGGCGCGTGCCGACGCCGTGATCGGGCTGGCGGCCGACGCGCTGGGTGTGGGCCGCTTCGCGGCGGCGGCGGCGTTGTTGCGCCGCGCGGACTCCGAGCTGGGTGCGGGGCCGCTACCCCAGCGGCAGCCGGTGCGCCGCGGGTGGGTGGCCGCCGAATTGGCGATGGCCCGCGGCGACGGCGAAACCGCCGTCCGCCATGCGAACGAAGCGGTGGAGCTGGCGGGCGCCATGGCCGTCCCGTCGGCGCGGCACGCGGTCAAGAGCGAGGTGGTGCTGGCGGCCGCCCTGTGCAGCGCCGGGGCCGTCGAGCGCGCGCGGGCGGTGGCGGAGGCGGCGCTGGAGGCCACCGGCCGGCTCGGGCTGGTCCCGCTTCGTTGGGCGTTGGCGTGCTTGCTGATTGATCTCGGTAGCGTCACCGTCTCGACACAAAAGCTACGCGAAATTCGCGATGTCTCCGCAGGCCAAGTGCGGCGCGCCGGTGCGACGTGGCGTTCCGCTTGAAATGGCCTCCGGGCCGTTATTGTCAATTCGTTAGTTAGCCCGGTTAGCCCGCGATGTGTCCGGTTCGTAACGTTGGAGATACCGCCGTCGATGACAATTCAAGGGGATCGTCTCGACGCTGTGGTGTCCAAGGCCGTGGCGGGGGACAGTAACGCACTACGGGAGGTGCTGGAGACCATCCGTCCGATTGTCGTGCGATATTGCCGCGCGCGAGTCGGGACAGTCGAGCGGGGTGGGCTGTCAGCGGATGACGTGGCACAGGAGGTGTGCTTGGCGACTATCACGGCTCTGCCGCGCTACCGGGACCGAGGGCGTCCCTTTCTCGCCTTCCTGTACGGCATCGCGGCGCACAAGGTCGCGGACGCCCATCGGGCCGCCGGCCGTGATCTCTCCTATCCGACCGAGGTCATTCCCGAGCGTTGGTCGTCCGACGCGGGCCCCGAACAGCGGGCCATCGAAGCCGATTCCGTCAGCCGGATGAGCGAGCTGCTCGAAATCCTGCCCGCCAAGCAGCGCGAGATCCTGATTCTGCGTGTCGTCGTCGGCTTGTCCGCCGAGGAGACCGCATCCGCCGTCGGCAGCACCACGGGAGCGGTCCGGGTGGCCCAGCACCGCGCGCTGTCCCGGCTGAAGTCCGAAATGATCGCGGCAGGTGACTGTGCCTGAACCCCTGGACGAATTCGCCCGCACCAACCTGCTTCTCGACGCGCTCGCCGAGCGGCGGCCGGTGCACGTCGGTGACCCCGACATGGACGCGATGGCCACGCTGCTGGAGGACTGGCGCGACAACCTGCGGTGGCCACCGGCGAGTGCGCTGGTATCGGCCGAGGAAGCCGTCGACGCCCTGCGCGCCGGCCTGGCCGACCGTCGCCGCGGCCGGCGCGGGCTGGCGACGATCGGATCGGTCGCCGCGGCGCTGTTGGTGATGAGCGGCTTCGGCGCGATGGTGGTCGAGGCGCGCCCCGGCACCCCGCTGCACGGGCTGCACGCGATGTTCTTCGACCAGCCGCGCGTCAACGAGAAGAATCAGGTCATGCTGTCGGCCAGGGCCGACCTGGCCAAGGTGCAGGAATCGATCGACCGCGGTCAATGGGACCAGGCCCAGAACCAGCTCACCGAGGTGAGCAGCCTGGTCCAGTCGATCGACGACCCGGCCAGCAAACAGGAGCTGACAAACCAGCTGAAGCTGTTGAATCTCAGGGTTCAATCGCGAAACCCGAATGCGACGCTGCCGCCCCCGGCGAACACGCCGTCGGCGTGGTCGACTCCGACCACCGCTGCGCCGACGGCGGCAACCACACCCTCCGAAGCTTCGCCGAGCCCGTCAGTCACGCCCTCGCCGAGTCAGTCGTGGAGCAAGCACCGGCACCACGGGCAGACTTCGACGCCGTCGGCGGTGACGCCGAACAACCCCTAGCGGTCTAGCGGCGGTATCCGTCGGCGTCCGAGGTGGCCTCGTTGAGTGAGGCGTCGGCATATCCCCGGCAGTAATCCCACGTGACGTAGGCGTCCGGCTCGGGGTCGTAGGCAGGCTCGTGCGGGCGGACGGTGCCGTCGATCAGCAGCTGCAGCAGGTTCGCGCGCAGCATGTCCCAGTCGTGATAGTGATCCTGCTGACATTCGTCGCAGCACACCACGAGCCCGCGAATGCCCTTGTGCGCCAACAGTGCCTCGTAAACCGCCAGGTCTGCAAGGTCCGCCTCGACCGCCATCCGCTCCTGGGCGTCCAGGGGTTGCCCCGGCTCTACGGCTTCCAGCGCAGCCGACGGATCGCAGGGGTCGTCGGCGAAGGGGTCGGGCGGCAAACCCGGTGGGAGGTGATCGCGCACGCACACTAGCCTACGCAGCCGGGCCGGGATAACGCCAGCAGCCAGGCCGCCCGTCGTCTCCGGGCCCTTTGCCGTTCGCGGCGCGCCCCGACAAGCGGGTCGGGGCGACGGGCGAGCCGATAGGATGGGGGTCTCGCGCCGCATCGTATGGAGGGCCCCACCGATGACCCGTGGCATGTCCCACCTGGAAGACAGTTCCGACCTCGTCGGCAGCCCCTACGTGCGCGACCCCGATATTCGAGGACTGATCGACGACCCCGCGCCGACCGGGGGTGACAACCCGCACAAGATCGCGATGCTCGGCCTCACCTTCGACGACGTCCTGCTGCTGCCCGCCGCTTCCGATGTGGTTCCCGCCAGCGCGGACACGTCCAGCCAGCTGACCAAGAAGATCAGGCTCAAAGTGCCGCTCGTCAGTTCGGCGATGGACACGGTCACCGAGTCACGGATGGCCATCGCGATGGCCCGGGCGGGCGGCATGGGTGTGCTGCACCGCAACCTGCCCGTCGCCGAGCAGGCCGGCCAGGTCGAGATGGTCAAGCGCTCGGAGGCCGGCATGGTCACCGACCCGGTCACCTGCCGCCCGGACAACACCCTGGCGCAGGTGGACGCGCTGTGCGCCCGGTTCCGGATCTCGGGCCTGCCGGTGGTCGACGACGTCGGCGCGCTGGTCGGCATCATCACCAACCGCGACATGCGGTTCGAGGTGGACCAGACCCGCAAGGTCGCCGAGGTGATGACCAAGGCCCCGCTGATCACCGCCCAGGAGGGCGTCAGCGCCGACGCGGCACTGGGCCTGTTGCGCCGCAACAAAATCGAGAAGCTGCCCGTCGTCGACGGCCACGGCCGGCTCACCGGGCTGATCACTGTCAAGGACTTCGTCAAAACCGAACAGCACCCGCTGGCCACCAAGGACAGCGACGGCCGGCTGCTGGTGGGCGCCGCTGTGGGCGTCGGCGGCGACGCGTGGGTGCGCGCGATGATGCTGGTCGACGCCGGGGCCGACGTCCTGATCGTCGACACCGCGCACGCGCACAACCGGCTGGTGCTCGACATGGTCGGCAAGCTCAAGGCGGAGGTGGGCGAGAAGGTCGAGGTGATCGGCGGGAACGTGGCCACCCGGTCCGCGGCTCTGGCGCTGGTCGAGGCGGGCGCCGACGCGGTCAAGGTCGGCGTGGGACCGGGCTCGATCTGCACCACCCGGGTGGTGGCCGGGGTCGGAGCGCCACAAATCACGGCGATCCTGGAAGCGGTCGCGGCCTGCGGGCCGACGGGGGTGCCGGTGATCGCCGACGGCGGGCTGCAGTACTCCGGTGATATCGCCAAGGCCCTGGCCGCCGGCGCATCGACGGCCATGCTGGGCTCGCTGCTGGCCGGCACCGCCGAGGCCCCCGGCGAGCTCATCTTCGTCAACGGGAAGCAGTTCAAGAGCTACCGCGGCATGGGGTCGCTGGGGGCCATGCAGGGCCGCGGAGGGGCGAAGTCGTACTCCAAGGACCGCTACTTCGCCGACGACGCTTTGAGCGAGGACAAGCTGGTGCCCGAGGGAATCGAGGGCCGGGTACCGTTCCGCGGACCGCTGTCCTCGGTGATCCACCAGCTCACCGGCGGTCTGCGCGCCGCGATGGGCTACACCGGATCGCCCACCATCGAGGCGCTGCAGCAGGCGCAGTTCGTCCGGATCACCTCCGCCGGGCTGCGCGAAAGCCATCCGCACGACGTCGCCATGACCGTCGAAGCGCCGAACTACTTTGCGCGCTGAGGCCGGGATGGTCGAAATCGGGATGGGCCGCAACGCCCGTCGCACCTATGAACTGAGCGAAGTCAGCATCGTGCCGTCGCGGCGCACCCGGTCGTCGCAGGACGTGTCGACCACCTGGCAGCTGGACGCCTACCGCTTCGAGATCCCGGTGGTGGCCCACCCGACCGACGCACTGGTGTCGCCCGAGTTCGCGATCGAGCTCGGCCGGCTGGGCGGGCTGGGTGTGCTCAACGGCGAAGGCCTGATCGGCAGGCACGCCGACGTAGAGGGCAAGATCGCCCAGCTCGTCGAGGCCGCCACCAAGGAGCCCGAACCGTCGGCGTCGATCCGGCTGCTGCAGGAATTGCACGCCGCCCCGCTGAACCCCGACCTGCTGGGGTCCGCGGTCGCGCGCATCCGGGAGGCCGGGGTGATCACGGCGGTGCGGGTCAGCCCGCAGAACGCGCAGGCGCTGACCCCGGTGCTGCTGCAGGCCGGCATCGACCTGCTGGTCATCCAGGGCACCATCGTCTCGGCCGAACGGGTGGCCAGTGACGGTGAGCCGCTGAACCTGAAGACCTTCATCTCCGAGCTCGACGTCCCGGTGGTGGCCGGCGGGGTGCTCGACCACCGCACCGCGCTGCACCTGATGCGCACCGGCGCCGCCGGCGTCATCGTCGGCTACGGCTCCACCCGGGGCGTCACCACCAGCGACGAGGTGTTGGGCATCAGCGTGCCGATGGCGACCGCCATCGCCGACGCCGCCGCCGCGCGGCGCGAATACCTCGACGAGACCGGCGGCCGTTACGTGCACGTGCTGGCCGACGGCGACATCCACACCTCCGGCGAGCTGGCCAAGGCGATCGCCTGCGGCGCCGACGCGGTGGTGCTCGGCACCCCGCTCGCCGAATCCGCCGAAGCGCTCGGCGAGGGCTGGTTCTGGCCGGCCGCGGCGGCGCACCCGTCGTTGCCGCGCGGGGCATTGCTGCAGATCGCGCTGGGCGAGCGCCCGCCGCTGGAGCGGGTGCTCAACGGGCCTTCCGACGACCCGTTCGGTTCCCTGAACCTGGTTGGCGGCCTGCGCCGGTCGATGGCCAAGGCCGGCTATTGCGATCTCAAGGAGTTCCAGAAGGTCGGGCTGACCACTGGAAGCTGAGGCCAGCTGAAGACCGGGGGCACTGGCTCGTTACCCGTGAGTAAGGCCATACTGGTGCGATGAGGCCGGATTACGACGTTCTGATTATCGGTTCGGGTTTCGGGGGCAGCGTCAGCGCGCTGCGGCTGACCGAAAAGGGCTACCGCGTAGGCGTATTGGAGGCCGGGCGGCGCTTCGCCGACGAGGACTTCGCCGAGACCTCCTGGGATCTGCGCAAGTTCCTGTGGGCGCCCGGGCTGGGTTGCTACGGCATTCAGCGGATCCACCCGCTGAAGAACGTGCTGATCCTGGCCGGCGCCGGGGTGGGCGGGGGCTCCCTGAACTACGCCAACACGCTCTACGTGCCGCCGGAGCCGTTCTTCAAAGACCGGCAGTGGTCGCACATCACCGACTGGCGCGACGAGTTGATGCCGCATTACGAGCAGGCGAAACGGATGCTCGGGGTGGTCAAGAACCCGACCTTCACCGACGCCGACCGGGTCCTCAAGGAAGTCGCCGACGAGATGGGCTGCGGTGACACCTTCGTGCCCACCCCGGTCGGGGTGTTCTTCGGCCCCGAAGGCGCCAAGACCCCCGGCAAGACAGTGCCGGACCCTTATTTCGGCGGCGCGGGACCGGAGCGCACCGGCTGCCTGGAATGCGGCTGCTGCATGACGGGCTGTCGCTACGGCGCCAAGAACACGCTGCTCAAGAACTACCTCGGCCTCGCTGAATCGGCTGGGGCACAAGTCATTCCGATGACAACGGTCAAGGGCTTCCAGCAGCGCTCCGACGGGGCGTGGGAGGTCCGCACGGTGCGCACGGGAAGCCTGCTGCGCAGGGACCGGCGCACCTACACCGCGACGCACCTGATCCTGGCCGCGGGCACCTGGGGAACGCAGCATCTGCTGTTCAAGATGCGCGACAAGGGCAAGCTGCCGCGCCTCTCCGAGCGGCTCGGCGTGCTGACCCGCACCAACTCCGAGTCCATCGTCGGGGCCGGGAAGCTCCAGGTCGACCCGAAACTGGACCTGACGCACGGGGTGGCCATCACGTCGTCGATCCATCCCACCGCAGACACCCACGTCGAACCCTGCCGCTACGGCAAGGGGTCCAACGCGATGGGGCTGCTGCAGACGCTGATGACCGACGGCACCGGTCCGGAGGGCACCGACGTGCCGCGCTGGAAGCAACTGCTGGACCAGGCCCGCGAGGATCCGCGCCGCATGATGCGGATGCTCAACGTCCACCAGTGGAGCGAGCGCACGCTGATCGCCCTGGTCATGCAGCACCTGGACAACTCGATCACCACCTACACCAAACGCGGGAAGCTGGGCATCCGCTGGTACACCAGCAAGCAGGGGCACGGGGATCCCAACCCGGCCTGGAACCCCGTCGGGAACAAGGTCACCCGGCGCATCGCCGAAAAGATCGACGGCGTGGCCGGCGGCACCTGGGGTGAGCTGTTCAACATCCCGCTGACCGCCCACTTCCTCGGCGGCGCGGCGATCGGCGACAGCGCCGAACACGGCGTGATCGACCCGTATCACCGGGTCTACGGCTATCCCACGATGTTCGTGGTGGACGGTGCCGCGATCTCGGCGAACCTGGGCGTCAACCCGTCGCTGTCCATCACCGCACAGGCCGAACGGGCCGCCTCGCTGTGGCCGAACAAGGGCGAGAACGATCAGCGCCCAGCGCAGGGCCAGCCCTACCGCCGGCTGGACCCGATCGCGCCGCAGCAACCCGTGGTGCCCGCGGACGCGCCGGGTGCGCTGCGCTGGTTGCCGATCACCCCGGTGCCCTCGGCCGGCTAGCTCGCGATCGCCTCAAGTGGGGCGCCGCTGACCACCCGGCTGCGTTGCCGGTGCACGTTGAAGGGCACGTCGCCCATCAGGGTGACGCGGTGCATCAGCCGAGGCTGGTCGTCGTAGTCGTCGATGGCGCGGTGCTGGGTGGCCCGGTTGTCCCAGATGGCCACGTCACCCGGCGCCCAGTTCCAACGAATGGTGTTCTCGGGGACGGTGATTCGCCGTTGCAGCAAATCGAAGAGCACCGTCGACTCGTAGTTGTCCAGGCCAACGAACCCGCGCACGAAATCTCCCAGTAGCAGGGTGCGTTCACCGGTCTCCGGGTGTACCCGCACCACGGGATGCTCGGTGCGGAAATCCGGCTTCTCGAAGGCCTGCCGGAACGCGCGCTGCGCGTCGGTCATTGCTTCAGGGGTGACGTAGTCGTACCGGTTGGTGTGCACCGCCCAGAGGTCGTCGACGAGCCAGGCGAGCGGTTCCGGCAGGTGCTCGTAGGCGGCGGCGGTGTTGGCCCACAGCGTCGAGCCGCCATACCTGGGCAGGGTAACTGCCCGCAGGATCGAGGCGGCCGGGTAGTTCGCGACGAACGTGACGTCGGTGTGCCAGCGGGTCGCCTTGCCGTATTCGGAGTTGATCGGCGTGATGACCGGCGCGTTCTTGGCGGCGAGCACCTCGGCGGCCGGATGGCCGACGGGCGTGCCCAGCTGTGCGGCGAACGCGAGTTGCTCCTGGTCATCGAGCTGGTGCTGGTGGCGAAAGAAGATCACCTTGTGGGCCAGCAGCGCCTGGCGGATCTTCTCGATCGCGTCCGGGTCGAGATCGCCCCCGAGGCGCACCCCGTCGACCCGCGCGCCGATGCGGCTACCCAGCTTGGTGACGGTTATCTGACCGATCATTTTCATCAATCCTCGTGTGAAAGGGGGTGTAGTCAACTGACTACATCGAGTACTGTAGTCACATGACTACACGTTCCGCAAGTGGCCGCGCGAACATGCCCACCGGGCGGGCCGAGGTCGCTGCGGCGATCCTGGAGGCCGCCACCGACCTGTTCGCCGAACGAGGCCCGGCCGCGACGTCGATCCGCGACATCGCCGCGCGATCCAACGTCAACCACGGGCTGGTTTTTCGCCACTTCGGCACCAAGGAGAATCTGGTCGGCGCCGTGCTCGATCACCTGGGCGCCAACCTGAGCGCCCTGCTCAGTGAGGAGGCGCCGGCCGACGTCCTGGACCGGGCCCTTGACCGGCAGATGCGGGTCATGGCCCGCACGGTGCTCGACGGGTATCCGGCGGGGCAGCTGCAAAAGCGCTTTCCCAACATCGCGACGCTACTCGGCTGGGTGCGGCCGCTTCACGACAACGAGATCGATGCGCGCCTGGCCGTCGCCAATGCGCTTGCGCTGCAATTTGGTTGGCGGCTGTTTGCGCCGATCCTGCGCTCGGCGACCGGGATCGACGAGCTGACGGACGACGAGATACGGCAGGCGGTGGGCGCAGAGGTGGGGCGGATCCTCAAATCCGGCTGACGCTCACTTTTTCCGCGTCAGTGCCCGGCGGTGCAGTGGCTCGCGGCCAGGAGGCTGCTGTGGGGGCGGCATCAGCGGCTTGCGGGCTTGCACCGCAACGGTTTTCGGCGCATCGGTGCTCAGGGTGATCTCTTCGCCCGCGTGCCGGATGGTGAGTTGGCCGCCCGGGCCGTCGCGCACCGTGTAGGTGACGTCTGAATGGTTCACGTCGACGGTAAGCCGGAAATCGCGCCACCGAAGCCTGAATCTCAGCCGCGAAATACCGTCGGGCAGAGCAGGATTCAGCGACAGGATGCCCTCGTCGTCGCGCAGGCCGCCGAAGCCGCCCACCAGCGCCGTCCAGGCGCCGGCGAGCGACGCCATGTGCAAGCCGTCGCGGGTGTTGTGGTGTAGGTCGCGCAGGTCGATCAACCCGGCCTCGTAGGCGTAGTCGTGCGCCAATTCCAGGTGCCCGACCTCGGCGCACATCACCGCCTGGGTGCAGGCGGACAGCGACGAGTCGCGCACCATGCGCCGCTCGTAGTAATCGACGTTGCGCGCCTTCTGTTCCGGCGTGAAGAAGTGGCTCTGCCACTGCATCGCCAGCACCAGGTCGGCCTGCTTGATCACCTGCGCCGGATAGAGCCGCACGTACGGGTCGTGCAGCAGCAACGGATAGGCGTGGTTCTCCTGGAAGTCCCACTCCGCGAGGGTGGTGAACCCCTCGCACTGCTGGTGGACCCCCAGGCCGGCGTCGTAGGGGATGTTCGCGGCGTCGGCCGCGTCGCGCCAGCAAGCCGTCTCCTCGGTGGTGACGCCCATCGACTCCGCCACCTCGGGGTGGCGGATGCAGGCCTCGGCGGCGGTGCGCAGGTTGTGCGCGGCCATCAGGTTGGTGAAGACGTTGTCGCGCACGATCGCGGTGTACTCGTCGGGGCCGGTGACGCCGTCGAGGTGCCAGACGCCGTGCCGGTCGTGGTGGCCGAGGGAGAGCCAGAGCCGGGCGGTCTCGACGAGGACCGCGAGCCCGCAATTCTTCTCCAGTTCCTCGTCGCCGGTGACGATGCGATACCGCTCGAAGGCCATGGCGATGTCGGCGTTGATGTGCCAGGCCGCCGTGCCGGCCGGCCAGTAGGCCGAGCACTCCTGCCCGCGAATGGTCCGCCAGGGGAACGCGGCGCCCTGCAGGCCCAGCTCGGCCGCCCGATCCTTGGCCAGGTCCAGGGTCGACGCCCGCCACCGCAGCGCGTCGGCCACCGCATGCGGCGCGGTGTAGGTGAGCACCGGCAGCACGTAACTTTCGGTGTCCCAGAAGGCGTGGCCGTCGTAGCCGGTTCCGGTGAGCCCCTTGGCCGGGATCGCGCGGCGCTCGGCGCGCACGCTGGCCTGCAGTAGGTGAAAAAGCCCGAACCGCACCGCTTGCTGTGATTCCGGGTCGCCCTCGACCTCGACGTCGGCGCTGTCCCAGAAGTCGTCCAGGTAGGCCCGCTGCGAATCCAGCAGCCCCTGCCACCCGGTGTAGCGGGCGCTGTGGATGGCGGCGGCGGCCTGGTCGCGCAGGGCCGGGCGCGAGCGCATGCTCGACCAGCCATACGCCAGGTATTTGACGATGCGCAGCTTCTGCCCGGCGCGCAGCCCGCAGATCACCGTGGTCCGCGCCAGATCGTCGCGGGCGTCGGTGCTGAACTCGACGCGGCCGGGAACGTCGATCTCATGGTCCATCGCGGCAGACATCATCAGGGCGCTGCTACGGGTGCGGTGCATGAGAAGCGCCCCGGTCTCGGTGTTTTCGTGATCGACGGCCACCAAGGGGCTCTCCAGAATGGCCGACACCCGCGGGTCACCCGACGTCTGGGGTTGGTCCTCGTTGGTGACCAGCTCGGACTGCACCGTCACGCGAACGAAATCGCCGACCGCTTCGACGACGTATTCGACGGCGGCGACACCACGCTGCGCAAGCGACACCAGCCGGGTGGACACCAGCTTGATCTCCTTGCCTGCGGGGGAGCGCCAATGCGCGCCGCGGGTCATCGTCCCGGCGCGCATGTCGAGAACCCGCTCGTGCGAGAGCAATTCGCCGTAGCGGACGTCGAACGGCTCGTCCTCGACCAGCAGGCGGATGATCTTGCCGTTGGTGACGTCGACGATGGTCTGGCCGGCCTCCGGATAGCCGTAGCCGGCCTCGGCGTAGGGCAGCGGGCGGATTTCGTAGAAGGAGTTCAGGTAGGTGCCGGGCAGACCGTAGGGCTCACCCTCGTCTAGGTTGCCGCGCAGCCCGATGTGCCCGTTGGACAGGGTGAACAGGGACTCGGACTGGGCCAACAGGTTCAGGTCGAGCTTTGTTTCGCAGACGTGCCATGGATCGACGGGGAATGCTTCGTCGTCGATCATGACTGCAGCAGCTCGGCGAGGTCGGTGACCACCACATCGGCGCCGTTGCGTCGTAGATCGTCGGCCTGGCCCACTCGGTCGACTCCCACCACGTAGCCGAAGTTACCGGCATGGCCGGCCTGCACGCCCGAAATCGCGTCCTCGAACACGGCCGCGGCCCCGGCCTCGACGCCGAGCAACTCCGCCCCGCGCAGATAGGAGTCTGGCGCCGGCTTACCGGCGATGTGCTCGTCGCGCAGCGTGACGCCGTCCACCCGCTTCTGGATGAACTGGTCCAGGCCGGTGATCTCGAGGACGTCACGGGTGTTGGCGCTCGAAGACACCACGGCAATTCCCAGGCCGGCCGCCGAGACCGCCTCCAGATATCGCCGCGAGCCTTCGAAGACCTCGACGCCGTCCTCGCGCAGCACCCGTTGGAACATGTCGTTCTTGCGGTTGCCCAGGCCGTATACCGTCTCGGCGTCTCCCGCGTCATCGGGGTTGCCGTCGGGCAGCTCGATCCCGCGGCTCTGTAGAAAGGACCGGACCCCGTCCTCGCGTTTCTTGCCGTCGACGTATTTCCGGTAGTCGTCGGCCGCATCGAACGGAACGAATTCGTCGCCGGTGCGTTTGGCCCGTTCGGACAGGTAGTCGTCGAACATGGCCTTCCAGGCCTTGGTGTGCACGCTCGCGGTATCGGTGAGCACACCGTCGAGGTCGAACAGACAGGCATGCACCTTCTCGGGCAGACCGAGCACGGGTGGACCTCGCTTCCTGGCCTTGGAGGACTAGTTAAGCGATACCCACTCCACCATGCAGAGCAATCCGAGCGCTACCTCGGCCCACCAGGCGCTGGTGCTCGTTACGTACGTCGACGGCTTTCCAGGATGACGCGGACCATTTCCATTGGGCGCTCGAGGGCCGAGAAGTGGCCCGCGCCGGGAACAGTGATGGCTTCCGCATTCAGCTGGACAGCGACGTGCGAGCGCTCCGCCGCACGGGACCAGTCATGCTCGCTGTAGACGAGAGTGACGGGAACGCTGACCTGCGTGTAGCGGCTTCGGGCGGCCACGAAGCCGTCGAGGCTGCGCATGATGGCCCGGTTCACCCTGGGGTAGCCGTGTCGACGGCCGGCTCGGCGCAGCTCGCCGAGGAAGCCTTCGGGTAGCGCGTGGTGATCGGTGAGGCCGCCGCGCAGCACCGCCCGCAGGATCATGCGATTTTCCAGTCGGGCGAAGACCTGCCCCGTGCCGGGCAGGCGGACGGCGGTCCCGATCACGCGGGCGAACCAGTTGCCGCGTTCCAGGCCGCTCGGGTAGTCGTAAGGATTGAAGGCGACCACGTTGCGCACTTCGCCGGTCAGCTCGATCGAGGCCAACAGCGCGATCGCCGCACCCATCGATTCACCGGCTAACGTGACATCATGCAGCTCAAGCGTTTCGATGAATTCGACGACGGCGCTGCGTAGTTCCGGTTCGCCATATCTGGCACCCGGGACTATGTCGGACCACCCCATGCCGGGCAGATCCAGCGTGTAAACCGTGAATTCGTCCCAGAGCGCGGGCACCACCCGCTGGAAATAGTCCAGCTGCGTCCTTACGGTGTGCAACAGGACGAGCGGCGGACCGGTGCCGGTCGTGAAGTAACGCAACCGGGATCCGTCGGAGCGCCGCAGGAACTTCACTTCACCGCGGCCGCCGCTCCACGTCATCGTGTACCGCTGATTAGCAATCTCATTGGGCGCCAAGGCCTTCACCTTCCACACACTGCTTGGATGGCCCGAAGCCGCCCGTCGGCCAGCGCGCGGGTTAGATTGCCGACCTTCAGCTCGAAGTCGTCGACGAACGCGTGCAAACCCAGCGGGGTCGAGGGCTGGGCCAGCAGCGCGTGCATGAACTCGGTCGCCTGCGCGGTCAGGTCGCTCCAGTGCTCGACGGCTAACCCGGCGGACTCGACGACTGCGCGTAACTCGTCGGGGGTGACCAGATGGCTGCGCTCGGGTTCGTCGGCCCACGGCAGCGGATATTCCAGTTTGCCATGATCCCCGGTCATGATGTCCCACAACGCAACCCGGCCCCCGGCCGCCAGCACCCGGTGCGCTTCGGAGTAGAGGAGCGCCTTGTCGGCGACGTTCATCTGAACGTGCTGGCTGATGACGACGTCAAAAGTGCCGTCAGCAAAGGGAAGTTCGGTGACGTCCGCCTGCCGGACGGATATCCGGTCGTCGAGACCGACCAGGCGATTGAGCCAACGGCTCGTTTCGCAGTACTCGTCGGTGAGATCAACGGCCGCCACCGTGCAGCCGCACCGGTCGGCGACGTAGCGGGCGGTGCCGCCGATCCCGCTGCCCGCGTCGAGCACCCGACTTTCGCTGATGATGCCCGCGAGATCCACCAGTTGGCTGGTGGCGAAGCGGCCCATGGTGTGAAAGTCCTCCAGCGTGCCCAGGTCGGCGGGTTCGAGCCGGTCGAGGTCTTTCCCGGCGGACGTCAGCGCGCGCTCGATGTTGGGTCGGGACAGGCCGGTCGAGTACTGGCTCTGGATTGTCTCGTTCATCTGTGGACCTCCGTCCAGGCCGTGATCAGCGGGGGCATCGTGACCAGGGCGCCGGCCGCAAGCACCTCCCGGCGGAATAGCGCCACGAAGTCCTCGATGTCGGCGAGCTCGTCGATGGCGAAGCCGCCCTGCTCCGCGATGGGGGAGACCAACCGCCAGACTTCGGCGGCGTAGGCCAGGATGTCGGCGTCGGCGGCAGTGCCGATGGGCGTCCCCTGAGTCAGGCGCGGCGCGCCCAGTCCGGCCTCGGCGAATACGGAGTGCAGCGTGGTGCCGAACCGCGCGGACAGGCCCATCGCCTCGAAGGCGCGGACGATGCCCGCCGTGACCCGTCCGAACAGCGGCAGGTCCGGGATGCTGCGCGTCGCGGTGATGTCGTTCTCGGAGAAGGCGACAACGCCGCCGGGGCGCACGAAGGAGCTCAGCTGCCGCAGTGACCCGGCCGGGTCGGGCAGGTGCATCAGGATCAGCCGGCCGATGACCGCGTCCACCGGTTCGTCCGGCGCGATCGCGTCGACGGCGGCCTGCGTGAATTGCACTGTGCGCAGACCCTGTTCGGCGGCGCGGCTGCGTGCGAGCTCGACCATCGCGGGTGCGGCGTCCACGCCGAGGACACTTCCCGTCGGACCGACCAGCCGAGCGGCGACGAACGACACGTCGCCGGGCCCGCACCCGATATCGAGCACCCGCATGCCCGGGCGCAGTCCGGCGAGCCGCAGCGCGTGCTCGGTGTAGTCGTTGTACAGCCGCCCCTGCAGGATGAGCCGCCGCACCTCCACGTCGGCGTGGCCGAGAACATAAGTGCTCGTGTTCATCGCGTTCCTATCCTCTCCGGTGCGGTGTGCTCGGCCCGCCAAAGCGCAGACTGACCGGCAAACCGGGGACGTGCGGGTTGCGGATGTTGTTGAAGCCGGTCGAACTTGTCGAGGCGGTGCATCGGTACGAGACCGGTCAACAGAAAGTCGCCGAGTTGCCGGATGAAATTACCTGCGGTGCGCCGTGTTTCGGGGCCGGTGACGTAGCGGCGTGCGATCGTCAGGAAATCTTCGGGTTCGACACCGGCAACGTCACGAACGTGTGTGGTGGGACCACCTACCTCCCAGGTTCCCAGGGCGGATTCGGGCAGGTAGTGGCGCAGGCTGGACTGGAAGAACATGTCGGCGCCGAGCCGTTTGGCATTGACGCGCACGGCGCGCATGAACATCCATGGGGGGATATCGATGTGGCGCACCCGTCGGCCCAACGCCTCACCGACCGCGTCGGCGATCTCGGTTCCCGATAGCAGGGTCGGTCCGGTCGGGCGGTAGGCGCGGCCGTTGTGACGGTGCGGGTCAAGCAGGGCGCCAACGGCAACTCGGGCGATGTCTTCGTTGGATGGAGGCGCATTTCGGCCCTTCCCGGTGGGCACCGGCAGGATTCCCAGCGCTGCGGCGAGCGGCAGCACCTGCAAGTAGTTGTCGGCGAAGTAGCCGGGATCGACGGCGACGTGGGCGGTGTCCGGCAGCAGGTCGAACAGCTTGTCGGTCAGCCATGCTTGCCGGGTCATCAGCGAAGGGTGCTCCGGGCTGGCCGTCCACTGTCCGAGCGCCACCACCGCTTCCACGTCGGCGCGCCGTGCGGCCACCGCGAAGGCAACCGCGCTGTCGAGTGCATGGGGGTGGTACGGAGGGTTGAAGTACAGCCGATCCACCCCGTCCAGCGCGGCCGTAACCGCTTGGATATCAAACATATCGGTCACGACCACCTCGGCGCCCAGTTCCCGCAGGCGTGCACTGCGCGCATCTTCGCGATGCACCATGGCCCTGGTGGCGACGCCCTTCTCCAACAGCTGGGCGGCGACCGCGCTGCCGATCCTGCCGGTGGCGGCAGTCACCAACACTCGGGTATTCATGCGGTTGTCCTTTCGGTTTGACGTGCCGGCAATAACCAGCCGACGACGATCGCGGCGCCGAGCGCGATGCCCGCGCAGACCAGCGAGCTCACCTGCAGGCCGTCCAGGAACGCGCGGTCGACCGCGGCGCGGACGCCACCGGCCCGCTGCGCCGGCAGCTGCTCGATCACCCTGTGCGCGAGCGCCATTGAGTGCCGCATCGCGTCCGCGGGCAGCCCGGTCAGCGCCTCCGTTCCGAGATGTCCCGAGTACACCGACGCGAAGATGCTGCCGGCGATCGCGACGCCGAGCGTGCCCCCGAGTTCGCGCGTGGTGTCGTTGACGGCCGAGCCCACCCCGGCCTTGTCGGCGGACAACGACCCCATGATCGCCTCGGTGGCCGGCGAAACGGTCAGGCCGAGGCCGCCGCCGAGCAGCAGCATCTGCGTGGCGATCTGGGTGTACGGCGTGGCGGCGTCGGCGGTGGACGCCCACGCCAGCCCGGTGGCGAAGACGGTGAGGCCGGCGGCGACGACGGCGGTGGTGCCGGCCCGTTCAACCAGCCGGGGTCCCGCGATGCTCGCCAGCGCGATGGAGGCTGCGACCGGTAGCAGCCGCACCCCGCTCTGAAATGCGGTGTAGTCCTTGATGAATTGGAAGTACTGGGTGATGACGAAGATGAAGCCGAACAACGTCAGGAAGCCGGCGGTCACGGCCAGGCTACCGCCGGAGAACCGGCGGTCGACGAACACCGACACGTCCAGCATGGGGTGGTCGCTGCGCCGCTCCCACAGCGCGAACCCGGTCAGAACCGCTGCGGCCGAGGCGAACCCGATCGCGGTCCGGCCGTTGGTCCATCCCCAGGTGGGCGCCTCGATGACCGTGTAGACCAACGCGGTGATCCCGACCGCCGACAAGAGCAGGCCGCCGACGTCGACGCGCGGTGCGGCCGGGTCGCGCGAGGTCGGCACGAACAAGATGCCGCCGACGATGGCCAGCGCCGCGATCGGGATGTTGACCATGAAGATCGAGCCCCACCAGAAGTGTTCGAGCAGCCAGCCGCCGCTGATCGGCCCCACGGCCACCCCGACGCCGACCATCGCCGCCCACAGGCCGATCGCCTTGGCCCTGGCCGCCGCGTCCGTGAAGATGTTGGTGATCAGGCCCAGGGTGGTCGGGAAGATCACCGCCGCACCCACCCCCATGGCGGCGCGTGCCGCGATCAACTGGGCGGCCGAATCGGTATGCGCCGCAACGGCAGAGGTTACGGCGAACAGCGCCAGGCCGGAGTTCAGCCAGCCCCGTCGGCCGAAGCGGTCGCTGAGGCTCCCCGCGGAGAGCAGCAGCCCGGACATCACCAGGGTGTAGGCGTCGACGATCCACTGCAGCTGGGCGGTGTCGGCGCCGAGTCCGCGAGACAGGGTCGGCAGGGCGACGTTGACGATGGTGGCGTCGACGCTGATGACGAAGACCCCGAGGCAGATGACGGCCAGCGCCGGGATGGGGCGGTTCGGGAGGAGGGGTTCGGGACGCATGAACAAGACACTAAAGCCAAGAGACAAAGAAATCAAGTAACTAATAGAAAATCATGTCTACCGCTGGTAGGCTGGCCTGGTGGCGACCCGCAGGACCTACAACCAGAACTGCCCGATAGCGCTCGGGCTCGACGTCCTGGGCGAGCGCTGGACGCTGCTGATCCTGCGCGAGCTGGTCGGCGGCCCCCGCCGCTACGGTGACCTGCGCGCCGAGTTGCCCGGCATTGCAACGAATCTGCTGGCCGAGCGGCTCAAAGAACTGCAGGATGCGGGACTCGTCGACCGCACCGACCTGCCCGCCCCGATCGGACGGACCGTCTACACCCTCAGTGACATGGGCTGGCAGCGGGCGTTGCCCGTCTTGAGGAGCGTCGCGTTGTTCGGCCTGGACCGGTTGGACCCGGTCGGGGGCGGCGGGGTATCGCCCCTCAACGGGTTTTTGGCCGGCATCCTGCTCGGCTTCGACTCCGGCAAGGCGGCCGGGTTGGAGGCGACGTGCCGGGCCGAGATCGACGGTCGGCGCTTCGACTTCGCGGTGACCCAGGGCCGCCTAGCCGGTGGTCACGGTGAACCTTCCGTGACGATCACCGCTGGCGCGGCGGATCTGGTGACCGCCCGCCTGGGCGCGAGCGAGGCCAAGCGCGCGGCGGCGCTGCGGCGAATCACCGTGACGGGCGACCCGGCATCCGTCGACGCGGTGCGGGCGGCCTTCTCGCTGTAGGCCTCAATCCGGGCGGTCGAGCAGGGCGTCGGTCAGCGCCCGGGCGATGAACTTGCCGTAGCGGGTGGCCGACCACCCGCGTTCCAGGACGAGAAGCTCGTACAGCTCCGGGGCGTGATACGTCCACAGGACATCGCGCGCTTGCCTGGCGCTGACTCGAAGCCGCCCGGTGCGGGCGAGATCGGACGCGAACATCGTCATGGCGGTCAGTGTCTCCTGCCGGATCTGCTTCCAGACCTCGGCGGCGTCCGGCGATGAGGCGGCGCCGTCGCGCGCGAGCAGCTGGACCGGCGCGCTGCGCGGCATGGTGGCGGCCAGGTGCTCGGCGTAGATTTCCAGCTTGCGGGCCGCGTCGGTCGCATCGATCACGTTCTGGATCACGTCTCGCTGAGCCATCGGGATCGGCTCGTCGTCGCCGGCGACGGACACATCGAAGAGCGCTTTGAGCACGCCCGCCTTTGTGGCGAACGCCTTGTACACTGTTTCAACCGATATGCTTGCGTCGCTTGCGATCTCGGCGATGGTCGTCGCCGCGTAGCCCTGAGTCAGGAATCTCCGCCGGGCGGCGACGAGCACCGCGTGCCGGTTCTGCTGGGCCTGTTGGCGACGGCGGGTCGAGTCGTAACGCCGCGGAGGCCGGCCCTTGACAGATCCCATAATTGAATACATGCTCCTGTATCTATTACTGGTTACTGTATCAGACGAAGGGAGCGTGACATGACAACCGCAACACGCCCCGCCCTGTCGGACGGCGCCCATCCCACGGACGTCGCGCGTGCGCTGGCGCCCGAAATCACGGCGCGCGCCGATGAGGCCGAGGCGCTCGGCACATTGCCGCTCGATCTGGTCGAGCGTCTGCGTGCGGCCGGCGTCTTCCGCGCCTTGCAACCGCGCTCGCTCGGCGGATTCGAAGTGGCCCCGGTCGACTTCATCCACCTGGTCGAGGAGCTGGCGCGTGCCGACGGTTCCACGGGCTGGATCGCGGCCATCGGTGCCGGGGCGCCCGCATTCACCGCCTGGCTCGAACCCGCCGTCGCCACAGCGCTGTTCGGCTCGCACGCCGACTTCTTGGCGGCCACGGTGTTCGCCCCCACCGGCCGTGCCGTCCCGGATGGCCACGGACGGTTCGCGGTCGAGGGCCGGTGGCCGTTCGCCAGCGGTTGCCGCCATGCCGAATGGCTGCTGACCGGGATGTTCGTCTTCGACGGCGAGACGCCGCGAATGATCTCGGGGCAGGGCCCCGACTGGCGCCTCGCCTTCTTTCCGCGCGCCGACGCCGAGATCGTCGAGAATTGGGACGTTCTGGGTCTGCGCGCCACCGGCAGCAACGACCTGATCGCCCGGGATCTTTGCGTCGCCGAGGAACACACCATCAGCCCGTTCTTCCAGGCGGCCCGCCAGGACGGCACCCTGTGGAGGCTGGCCTTCTTTACCCTCGTCGGGGTCGCCCTGGTCGGCGTCCCGCTCGGGATCGCGAGGCGCGCACTCGACGAATTCACCGACCTCGCGACAACCAAGACGCGCGCCGGCGCGTTCGAGCCGCTGGCGAAGGACCCGTCCGCCCAAGTCGAGTTCGCCAATGCCGAAGCCGGTTTGAGGTCGGCCCGGGCCTTCGTGCTCGATGAGGCCGGCGCGCTGTGGGAAACCGCCCTTGCCGGTGATCCACCATCGCTGCAGCAGCGCGCAGGCTTCCAGCTCGCCGCCCAGCAGGCGATGCGTGCGGCGCGTCAAGTGGTTGATACGACGTTCGACTTGACGGGCGCGGGCGCGGTGCACGCGAGCCATCCGCTGCAACGCTGCTTCCGGGATCTGCACACCGCCGGCCAGCACGTGTACTTCGGCCCGTCCGCCCTGAAGCGCTACGCCGGCACCCGTTTCGGCATTACCCAACCGACTCATCTGATGTGAGGGTGCGGCCACTAAGCTGGCTGCCGTGGAAGCACCCTCGCCGCGGCCCGTGTTGGTCGTCGATTTCGGCGCACAGTATGCGCAGTTGATCGCCCGGCGCGTCCGGGAGGCGCGGGTCTTCTCCGAGGTCATCCCGCACACCGCCTCGATCGACGAGATCAAGGCCCGCCGGCCGGCGGCGCTGGTGCTCTCCGGTGGGCCGTCCAGCGTTTACGAGCCGGGCGCCCCGCAACTCGATCCGGCGGTGTTCGATCTCGGCGTGCCCGTGTTCGGCATCTGCTACGGATTCCAGGCCATGGCGCAGGCCCTGGGCGGGACCGTCGCCCACACCGGCACCAGTGAGTACGGCCGTACCGAGCTGAAAGTGGTTGGCGGCGAACTTCATTCGGGATTGCCGAACTCCCAGCCGGTCTGGATGAGCCACGGTGACGCGGTCACCGCCGCACCGGACGGATTCGACGTGGTCGCCAGCAGCGCGGGCGCGGCGGTGGCGGCCTTCGAGAACCGGGCGCGCCGCCTGGCCGGTGTGCAATATCACCCCGAGGTCATGCACACCCCGCACGGCCAGCAGGTGCTCAGCCGCTTCCTGCACGACTTTGCCGGGCTCGGCGCCGAGTGGACGCCGGCCAACATCGCCAGCGCGCTGGTGGAGCAGGTGCGCGAACAGATCGGCGACGGCCACGCCATCTGCGGACTCTCCGGCGGCGTGGACTCGGCGGTGGCCGCCGCACTGGTGCAACGCGCCATCGGTGACCGGCTGACGTGCGTCTTCGTTGACCATGGGCTGTTGCGCGCCGGCGAACGGGCGCAGGTGCAGCGCGATTTCGTCGCCGCCACCGGCGCCAAACTGGTCACCGTCGACGCGGCCGACACCTTCCTGCAGGCGCTGTCGGGAGTGACCAACCCCGAGGGCAAGCGCAAGATCATCGGTCGCCAGTTCATTCGCGCCTTCGAGGGCGCGGTGCGGGATATCTTGAGCGACACCGGGTCTGAGGTTGATTTCCTGGTGCAGGGCACGCTGTATCCGGACGTGGTGGAATCCGGCGGGGGGAGCGGGACCGCCAACATCAAGAGCCACCACAACGTCGGCGGCCTGCCCGACGACCTGAAGTTCAAGCTCGTCGAGCCGCTGCGGCTGCTGTTCAAGGACGAGGTGCGCGCCGTCGGGCGTGAGCTCGGCCTGCCAGAAGAAATCGTTGCGCGCCAACCCTTTCCGGGCCCCGGCCTGGGCATCCGGATCGTCGGCGAGGTCACCGCGAAGCGGTTGGAGACGCTGCGCCGCGCCGACTCCATCGCGCGCGAGGAACTCACCGCCGCCGGCCTGGACAACCTGATCTGGCAGTGCCCGGTGGTGCTGCTGGGCGAGGTCCGCTCGGTCGGTGTGCAGGGCGACAACCGCACCTACGGGCACCCGATCGTGTTGCGTCCGGTGTCCAGCGAGGACGCCATGACCGCCGACTGGACCCGGGTGCCCTACGAGGTGCTCGAGCGCATCTCGACCCGCATCACCAACGAGGTGGCCGAGGTCAACCGCGTGGTGCTGGACATCACCAGCAAACCCCCCGGCACCATCGAGTGGGAGTGATTGGTGGGCGCGTAAGCGCCGCCACATCACACCCATCCGCCCCACCGGTATCGATCGCATAAAGCCGCCCCTCCCGTTTCTTGACGGTTGTCGGAGGGCGGGTGTTTACTCTCAATCAGTCGAACATACTTTCGAAAATAGTCGTGCGGGAGTGGCGGTAGGAGGCGGTCATGACTGCGGCTTTCGCCCCCGATCGCCGGCGGGAAACCCGCGCTGAGCAGCTCGAATCGCTGCGCCGACGGATGGCCGTGATCACCGGGAAGGCGCCGGGGCCCGCACCCGCCCGCGCCGACGACCTGCTGCCGGAATCGGAATCCCAGCTGGCGCTGCCGCCGTGGCTGGCGGAGTCGCTGCCGGCGCCCCTGCCGCGCGGGACGGTGGCGGTGCTCTCGGGCGCCCGGTCGCTGCTGCTTGGCATGGTGGCCGCGGTGACGGCGGCGGGCGGCAACGTGGCAATCGTCGGCCAGCCGGACATCGGGCTGCTGGCCGCCGCGGAGATGGGGGCGGATCTGAGCCGGGTCGCGGTGATACCGGATCCCGGAACCGATCCGGTGGAGGTGGCCGCGGTGCTCGTCGACGGTATGGATCTGGTGGTCCTCGGCCTGGGCGGGCGCCGGGTGCCGCAGACCCGGGCGCGGGCGGTGGTGGCGCGGGCCCGCAGCAAGGGGTGCACCGTGTTGGTCACCGACGGCGACTGGCAGGGCGCGCCCACGCGGCTGGAGGCCCGGGTCTGCGGCTACGAGCTCACTTCGGGAAGCCGCCCTGGATTCGGCCGGATCAGCCGGGTGCGGCTGCAGGTCAGCGGGGTGTGTGCGGGACGACGGGTGACCGCCCGGGCGCGAGCCGGGTGAATTCTGAAGTGGCTTCCCGGGTGCTGGCCATCTGGTGCATGGACTGGCCCGCGGTCGCGGCGGCCGCGGCCGCGGGGCTGCCCGCGACCGCCCCGGTGGCGGTCACGCTGGCCAACCGGGTGATCGCCTGCTCGGCGGCCGCCCGTGCGGCGGGGGTGCGGCGGGGACTGCGGCGCCGGGAGGCGGCGGCCCGGTGCCCACAGCTGCACGTCGGCACCGCCGACGCGGACCGCGACGCCCGCTTCTTCGAGGCGGTCGTTGCGGCGGTGGACGACCTGGTGCCGCGCGCCGAGGTGCTGCGGCCCGGGCTCTTGGTGTTGCCGGTACGCGGGGCGGCCCGCTATTTCGGTTCCGAGACCGATGCCGCCGAACGGCTGATCGACGCGGTGGCCGTGAGTTCAGCGGCCGGCGCCGAGTGCCAGGTCGGGATCGCCGACCAGTTGTCCACCGCCGTCTTCGCCGCGCGGGCGGGTCGGGTCGTCCCGCCGGGCGGCGACGCGAAGTTTCTGTCGGTGCTCTCGATCCGCCAGCTCGCCACCGAGCCCAGCCTGTGCGGCGCGGGGCGGGAAGAGTTGACGGACCTGTTGTGGCGGATGGGAATTCGCACCGTCGGGCAGTTCGCCGCACTGTCGGCCACCGACGTGGCGTCCCGGTTCGGCGCCGACGGGGTGACCGCGCACCGGTTGGCCCGCGGCGAACCCGAACGGGGGCCGTCCGGTCGGGAGCCGCCGGAGGAGCTGGAGGCCGTGCTGGACTGCGACCCGCCGATCGACCGGGTCGACGCCGCGGCCTTCGCCGGGCGCTCGCTGGCCGGCGCGCTACACCGGACGCTGATGGCCGCCGGGGTGGGCTGCACCCGGCTGGCCATTCACGCCGTCACCGCCAACGGCGAAGAACTGCAACGGGTGTGGCGGTGCGCCGAGCCGTTGACCGAGGACGCCACCGCCGACCGGGTGCGCTGGCAACTCGACGGTTGGTTGAGCAGCCGGACCGCGCGCAACCCTCGCCCGACGGCCGCGGTGACGCTGTTGCGGCTGCAGGCCGTCGAGGTGGTGTCGGCGGGAGCGCTGCAGTTGCCGCTGTGGGGCGGCCTGGGTGAGGAAGACCGGTTGCGGGCCCGCCGGGCCCTGGTGCGGGTGCAGGGCCTGCTCGGCCCGGAGGCGGTGCGGGTGCCGGTGCTGTCCGGCGGGCGCGGGCCGGCCGAACGCATCACGTTGACCCCGCTGGGTGACGAACCGGTTCCGCGGGCCGACCCGGGTCTGCCGTGGCCCGGCCGGCTGCCCGAGCCGGCACCGGCGGTGCTGCTCGACGACCCGGTGGAAATGCTTGACGCCCAAGGGAACCCGGTACGGGTGACGAGCCGGGGGCTGTTCTCCGCCGACCCGGTGCGGCTGACCGTGCACGGCCGGGACGAGCGGCTGGACTGGTGGGTCGGACCGTGGCCGGTCGACGAGCGGTGGTGGGATCCCGGCGTCGGAAAAGGCCGCACCGCCCGCGCGCAGGTCCTGCTGGAGGGCGAGCGGGCGTTTCTGCTGTGCTATCGCCAGCGGCGCTGGTACCTCGAGGGCAGCTACGAGTAGCGGTGCTTACCCGTACCTTGGCGGGCGTCAGCCGCACGCTGCCCCAACTCTCGACCGTGCGAATCTTTGTCGGGCACCACCTAATTGGCGCACAAAGGATCCTGCCCGTTCGATGAACCGGTCGAAGAAACGCCCGCGTGTCACAAGAGTTCCGGATCCAGCGCGACGGCGGCGGCGCGCCACTGCGTCGTCCTCGCCGGTATCGATGCCGAAGCAAACGGGAGACTTCACTGTTTCCGCGATGCTCAGATCGGCGACTAGGCTGTCACGATGCCTACGACGTCGGAGCCCCCCGAGGGGACTGATTTAACGCCGCACTTCGACGATGTGCAGGCCCACTACGATCTGTCGGACGAATTCTTCCGGCTATTCCTCGACCCGACCCAGACGTACAGCTGCGCCTACTTCGAGCGCGACGACATGACGCTGGAAGAGGCGCAGATCGCCAAGATCGACCTCGCCCTCGGCAAACTTGGATTGCAACCGGGCATGACGTTGCTCGACGTCGGCTGCGGTTGGGGGGCCACCATGATGCGCGCCCTCGAAAAGTACGACGTCAACGTCGTCGGCCTCACCCTGAGCCGCAACCAGGCCAACCACGTCGAGCAGCTGATCGCCCAATCCGATAGCCCACGTTCCGCGAGGATTCTGCTGCGAGGCTGGGAGCAGTTCGACGAGCCCGTCGACCGGATTGTCAGCATCGGCGCCTTTGAACACTTCGGGCACGAGCGCTACGACGCGTTCTTCACCCTGGCGCATGACCTGCTGCCCGATGACGGGATCATGCTGCTGCACACCATCACCGGGCTGCATCCGACGGAGATGATCGAACGCGGCATGCCCATATCGTTCACATTCGCCCGATTCGTCAAATTCATTGTCACCGAGATCTTCCCGGGTGGGCGGCTGCCCTCGATACCGATGGTGCAAGAACGCGCCACCGCGAATGGCTTCACAGTAAGTCGCGTCCAGTCGCTGCAGCCGCACTACGCGAAGACGCTCGACATCTGGTCTGCCGCACTGCAAGCCCACAAGGACCAGGCCATCGCGCTGCAATCCGAGGAAGTTTACGAGCGGTACATGAAATACCTGACCGGCTGCGCCGAGATGTTCCGTATCGGATACATCGACGTCAATCAGTTCACGTTGCAGAAATGACGTTCAGTGCACGGCGGGCACCCAGGCGGACCAGCCGCCAGCGCCATGACCGTGGGCGTCACCCACACTCCGGGTGCGAACGACTCGCGCCCTAGGTCCGCTCGGCGCGGACCGCCTGCGCCTGCGCCATCAGCGGGCCACCGCCGGGCAGCGCACCCACGACCGCGCGGGCCAACCGATCGCGCCCGCGGACGCCGTCCGTCCTGGCCTTACCCGCCCGCAGGTGGCGCCAGCCCAGGCCCGCCCACGACGCCGCGACGGCGGCGTCGGTCACCCCGCCGCGCGCCCGGCGCCGATCGACCACCGCCAGGCCGAGAGCGGTGATCGAGTGCACCGTGTCGACCCAGACGCCGGCGGCCAGCACCTCCGGGCCCGGGTTGATGCCCGACAGCAGCGCCTGGGTGAGGTGACGCGCGCCCAGGATCCGGGTGACGACGAGCGCCTTGCGGTCGGCCTGCACCCCGTGGATGTGGTTCAGCACCTCTGACGGGGCGGCCAGCAGCACGGTGCCCCATCCCGCGCGCAGGACTTCGATGAAACGAATCTTCATGGCGTACAGGGTGCCCTGCGCGCAAACGGCCCAACCCGCTCGATGAAACGGTCGAAGAAGGCCGCCGCGTCCACGTCGATCCCGATCAGCGCATTGGGTTCCCGGCGCCCCGACCAGTCGGTCACCGTCATGGCGCGGGTCAGGGTCCCCGTCAGCTCGATGTCGACCGTCGCGGGCCGGGTGGTGACCAGCCCGGGGTCCAGCGCCACGGCGGCGGCCAGCGGATCGTGCAGATGTGCCTGGTATCCGTGGCCGATGTCGTGGTAGGCCTCCAGGTAGAACCGCATCGCGTCCTCGATCACCCGGATCAACGGGTTGGACGCCGTCGACCGGGTGCCGGGCTCGTCGTCCGCGCTCATCGGCGTGGCCGTCGACCCCGCGGCGTCCGCCAACCTGGCGAGGTGATCGGGCGTCATCGCCACCTTGCGGGTCAGGTCCAGGCCGCACAGGACCGGAAGACGCTCTTGGCCAACGGTTTCGGGGTCCCAGGCCGCCAGCACCTCGGCCGCGGCCTCGGGGTCCACGCTGATGTTCCATTCGGCCACCGCGGTGGTGTTGCCCCGGTGATCGTAGGAACCGCCCATGATGACCAGGCGGCGCAGCAGCGTCGGCAGCGCCGGTTCGGCGCGCAGCGCCAGCGCCAGATTGGTCAGCGGGCCGGTCGCCACGCCGATGAGCTCACCGGGAAAGGCGTGCGCTGCGCGCACCCAGGCGGTCGCCGAGTCGTGGTCGGTGAGGCGGCGAGCGGTGGACGGCAGGTCGGCATAACCCAATCCCCTGGGGCCGTGGACCTTCGAGGGCAGGCGCATCGGCCCGGTCAGGGTCTCGTCGGAGCCCTTGGAGACCGGCACGCCGGTGACGCCGCACAGCTCGAGCAGGCCCAGGTTGTTCTCGCAAACCTGCTGCACCGCAACGTTTCCCCCGGTGGAGGCGATGCCGACCACATCAGCGTCCGGGCTGGCGAACAGGTACATCAACGCCAGCGCGTCGTCGACGCCGGTGTCGACGTCGACGAAAACGGGGGCCACCGCCGCAACGATACCGACGCTTACGACCAGGCCGAGGCGAAGGTGACCACCAGGACGTCGCGCTGCGCCGGGCCCGAGCCGTCGATGGGCCGGATCCGGGAGACGTCGTGCAGGGTGCGGCGGTCGTCGCCCAGCATAAGCGTGCCGGGCTCGGCCAGCGTCGTCGCCAGCAACTGCCGGCCGTCCAGGTCGCACACCGTGCTCTCGCCTCCGATGGCGTTGCGCCGTCCGACCAGCAGCGAGGTGACGAGCGTGACGCCGTCGCGGTGCACGCCCTCTGGCGTCGGATGCGCGCCCTCGTCCGTCGACGACCGGGTGCGGAACGGATGCACCTTGACGTTCCAGTCCGCCACGTCGTCGAGCGCCGCGGCCACCCGGGCCAGCAGCCCTATCACCTTGTGCAGCAAGGGGTCCCGGGCGAACGCATCGGTCAGCGACTCGAACTCGCGGTCCCTGCCGATGTAGAGGGGGTTGGAGTCCTCTGGCTGCACGAACATGCTCCTGGGCATCGGGCGCAGCAGGCCATCGCGAAACGAGTACTGGCCGTAGCGGCGCAGCCGCTGCACGCCCAGCTCCGCCGCGTAGGGGTCGGGGGCCAGATGCTGCCAGTGCCGGGCGAACCGGGTCCACTCTTCGCGGCCCGCGCCCAGGCTTCGGGTCACGTCGAGCGAGGACATCACCGCGGCGCCCGTCGCGGCGACCTGGCGTGCCGCGACGGCCACCGGGTCGGCGTCGGCCCGCTTCGCGGAAAGAGTCCGGGTCATCGCGCCGGAATACCGCAATCGGCTGCGCCTGAAACGCGCTGACCTACCAATGCACCCCGGGCATCAGGCGCACCAAGCGCTTGACCGATCGCGGTGTCCGGATGCCGCGGGTGACGCCCCGCGCCGGGCGCCTCGGCTTGCGCGGGGGAGCCGCCGCCGGTTCGGTGGTCAAGCCGCGGGCGGCGGCCGAGTCGGGGTAACCCAGATAGAGCTGGTGCAGGATGCGTCGCGACGTCCGCGGCGCGAAGTAATTGCCGACTTCGGCCAGCGTGCCCAGCGGGGTGTCGATGCGCGCCGGCTTTTCCACCAAGCCGCGCACCACCATGGCGGCCGCGCGCTCAGGGCTGATCGCGGGCACCGGGTTGAGCCGGTGCGACGGCGCGATCATCGGCGTACGAACCAGTGGCATATGGATATTGGTGAAGGTGATGTGGTCGGACAGCGTCTCCGACCCAACCACGTCGGCGAACGCGTCCAGCGCCGCCTTGGTGGGCAGGTACGAGCTGTACTTCGGGTTGCGCGCCTGCACGCCGGCGCTGGAAACGTTGACCACGTGCCCGAAGCGGCGCTCGCGCCAGTGCGGCAGCAGCGCCAGCACCATCCGCACCGAACCGAAGTAGTTGACCGCCATCACTCGCTCGTAGTCGTGCAGCCGGTCGGTGGAGTTGACCACCGAGCGGCGGATCGACCGGCCGGCGTTGTTGACCAGGTAATCGACGTGGTCGAACCGCCCCAGGATGTCCTTGATGGTGTGCTCGACCGAGGTGGAATCGGTGACGTCACAGGTGAAGGCGTGGGCGTCACCGCCGCCCGCGCGGATCTCGGCGACCAGCTCGTCCAGCGCCTCGGCGTTGCGGGCCAGGGCGAACACCGTCGCCCCGCGCTCGGCGACCGCGATCGCCGCCGCCCGGCCGATGCCACTGGACGCGCCGGTGATGATGACGTGCCGGCCGCGCAGCGGTCCCTTCGGATCGTCGCGGCGCGCCCGGTCCGGGTCGAGGTGCTCGGCCCAGTACCTCCACAGCTGGGGCGCGTAACTGGAGAACTCGGGCACGTCGATGCCGGTGCCGTGCAACGCTTTCCGGGTCTGGTCGCTGACGAAGGTGGGCTTGGAGTCGACGAGGTCGAAGACCTCGGCCGGGATACCGAGCTGAGTGGCCGCCATGTTGCGCAGCACCCGGGCCCGCCCGCGCACCTTCAGCACCGGGGCGGCCACCGAGCCGGGCAGCGACCCGCGCGCCGGCGGGAGCCCGGCCGCCTTGGCGACGCCGCGGTAGATGCCGCGCAGCCCAACGGTTTTCGGGGCGGTCAGGTGGAAGGTGCGGCCGTCCAGGCCCTCGGCGTGCATCAGCGCCACGAGAGCGTCGGCGACATAGTCGACTGGCACGATGTTCGTGCGGCCGGTGTCGGGCAGCAGGATGGGCGTCAACGACGGCAACAGCGCCAGCTTGGCCAGGACGCCGAAGAAGTAGTACGGCCCGTCGACCTTGTCCATCTCGCCGGTGCGCGAGTCGCCCACCACCACCGCCGGGCGGTAGATCCGATAGTTCAGCCCGGGCGCCGACCGCACCAGCAGCTCGGCTTCGAACTTGGTCTGGTGGTAGGGGGTCGGGAGTTGCTGGCCGACGTCGAAGTCGTCCTCGGTGTACTCGCCGGAGAAGTCGCCGGCCACGGCGATCGAGGACACGTGGTGCAGCGTCGCGCCCAGCCGCTGAGCCAGCTCGATGACGGCGCGGGTGCCTTCGACGTTGGTGGCCCGCTGCTCGGCCTCGCCCGCGGTGATGTCGTAGATGGCCGCGCAGTGCACGACGTGATCGATGCGGCCCAGCTCGGCGAGGGTCTCGTCGGTCAGCTCCAGCTCCGGTAGCCCCGCGACCAGTGCTTTCGCCCGCTCACCCCACCCGGCGGCGAGCCGTTCGAAGCGGCCCAGCGACTGCCGCCGGACCAGCACCCACACCTGCGCATCGGGCCGCGTTTCCAGGAGACGGTCGACGACGCGGCGACCAATAAACCCGGTACCGCCGGTAACGACATAACGCATGGAGCCATCGTGGCGGCTGACGACCGCCCACGTCAACCGGCCAACCGGTATCAGCTGTGGAAGTCCCGGATGCCGTCCCACTCCACCAGGGTCCAGCCGGTCATCGGGTTCCCCGTGATCACCACGCGCCCGGTGTTGGGCAGCGGGTGGCTGGTCAGCAGGGTGTCCTTGGCGTTCTTCGTATTCATCAGCGTCCAGTACTCGATGGCGAATTTGTGCGAGAACACCACCGGATTGTGCTGGCCACTGTTGTAGACCTTCTGGACGGCCGCGGTGAACCCGTCGTTGAACTGTTTGCCGCTGACCGACCCCGGGATGCTGTCTTGCATGTCGCCCCTGAGCCAGTCCGCCGGCGCCAACAGGTACGTCGCGTTCTCCTGGGCGAACGGCTTGCCCTCGAACCAGCCGGCGTTGATCTCCTGGATGCCTTGCAGCACCTCGACTTGCTTGCCCAGCTCGGAGGCCAGCGGCGCTGCGGTCTGCTGGGTTCTGACCATGGTGGAGGCGTAGACGCCGTCGTAGTCCTTGCGGCCCGCTTGGTGCGCGATCTGTTGGGCCTGCCCCTGACCCTCGGGCGTCAGGCCGGGGCCCGGCACCGAGGTGTCGATGATCCCGCTGGCGTTGGATTCGGACTGGGCGTGCCGGATGAACGTCACCGTGATGCTGCGCGCCTGGGGCGATCCGCCGCAGGCACCGACAATGAGGACCGCGGTGAACGCCGCGACCGCCTTCGAGACATTCCGGACCAAGCTGCGCTTCGGCATGTCGATAGCCTGCCCTGCCGACGGCATCGGTGGGAAGGGTTTGCGATGGTTAGGTGGAGAAAATACTGGCTAAGGAGACTCAGATGGCGATTGACCCGAGTGCCGTCGGCGCGGTGACCGAACCGATGCTGTTCGAATGGACCGACCGGGACACCCTGCTGTACGCGCTCGGCGTCGGCGCCGGCCTCGACGACCTGTCGTTCACCACCGAGAACAGCCACGACATCGACCAGCAGGTGCTGCCCACCTACGCGGTGATCTGCTGCCCGGCGTTCGGGGCGGCCGGCAAGGTCGGAACGTTCAACTGGGCCATGCTGTTACACGGCTCGCAGGAAATCCGGCTGCACGCGCCGCTGCCACCCGCGGGGAAGCTGTCGGTGGTCACCGAGGTCGCCGACATCCAGGACAAGGGCGAGGGCAAGAACGCGATCCTGGTGTTGCGCGGCCGGGGCACGGACCCCGACTCGGAGAAGCTGATCGCCGAGACGCTCACCACCCTGGTGATCCGGGGCGAGGGCGGGTTCGGTGGCATGCCGGGTCAGCGGCCGGTGGCCCCGGAGATCCCCGACCGCGAGCCCGACGCCCGGGTCGCGCTGCCCACCCGGGAAGACCAGGCGCTGATCTACCGGCTCTCCGGTGACCGCAACCCGCTGCACAGCGACCCGTGGTTCGCTCGCGAGATGGCCGGCTTCCCCAAGCCGATCCTGCACGGGCTGTGCAGCTACGGGGTGACGGGTCGCGCGCTGCTCGCCGAGCTGGGTGGCGGGGTCGCGGCCAACATCACCTCGATTGCGGCGCGATTCACCTCGCCGGTGTTTCCCGGCGAGACGCTGACCACGCTGATCTGGCGCACCGAGGGAGGCAAGGCGGTGTTCCGCACCGAGGCGTCCGGCACCGAGGGCGTCGGGACGCGGGTGGTGCTCGACGACGGCGCGGTGGAGTACGTGCAGGCCTAGCGGGACAGCTCGCGCGCCAGCCGGGCGGTGAACTCGCTGGCGCGCGCGGGGCTGTCCAGCGCGAACTCCGCCGCGGTGGCGCGGTCGCCGTCGTCGTTGTGCCGCACCAGGATGGGCACACCACCGTCGTGGATCGCGTCGAACGCGTCCTCATCGGTGATGTCGTCGCCGAGATAGACCGGCGTGAGCGGACCCGACTCCGCCCCGGTCAGGTGGTCGAGCACCCAGCGCAGCGTTTTCCCCTTGTCCCAGTCCAGGTCCGGCCGCAGCTCGATGACCTCGCGGCCGGTGGTCACCCGCAGCTCGTCGCGCCGGCCCGCCGCGCGCACCGCGGCCGCCACCTCCCCGACGCGGTCGCGGCTGGCGTTGCGGTAGTGCACCGCGACCCCAAAGCGCTTGTGCTCCACCATCACACCCGGGATGGAGCCCAGTCGCTCCCGCAATTCGCCGGCCGCACGCTCCAGCACCGGTATGGCCGCCGCGGCGGCGTCGTTCTGGTGGTGCCTGCCGTCGGGTGCGGTCAGCTCGAAGCCGTGGCTACCGGCATACCAGATGCCTTGCACGCCAACCCGCTTCGTCACGTCGGCCAGATCGCGACCGGACAACACCGCGACCGGGCACTGTTGGGCCAGCTGCCGCAGCGCCTCGGTGGCGCCGTCGACCGGGATGGCCGCATCCGGATCGTTGACGATCTCGGACAGCGTGCCGTCGAAGTCGAAGAACACCGCCGGTCGCCGCGCGGCCAGGTCGTCGAGGGCCGTCAGCGCGTCGAGCAGCTGTGACATCCGGCGGTCCCCGGTGCGCACGGTCACCTCGCCGGGGTCCGCGACGACCGCGTCCGCGCCGGCGTCCCGCAGCGCGCCGCCATTCCCTCGGTCGACACCGATGACCAACGCGAATCCGCCGGCGCGCGCCGCCTCGACGCCCGCTTCGTCGGCGGTGACGACCACGCACCGGCCGGGAAGCACCTGCAGCCGCCGAGCCGCTTCCACCGGGTCGTCGGTAAAGGTCGCGGTGCCGACCCCGATCCCGCGCAGCTGCCCGTCCAGGGCGGGGTCGAGCGCGTCGAACAGCACCGCGTCATGGCGGCGCGGGTCGATGACGACCGACCCCGACTCTGGCATGACCCAACCTTCTCACGGTGGTCATCCCGAACGGGAGCGGGTCAGTGCCGCGCGTGCCCCGGCGCGGGTGGGCGCGCGCCCGGCGCGCGACCGGGAAACGCGCGCGGCGACCGCTTGCGGCGGCGATCGCCGAACAGCAGCACCGAGTCCTGGCTGAGCGCCACCAGCCGCGCCATGCCCAGTTCGATGCCGGCGGCCAATTGCTTGACGTCAAACGCGGCGCCGGGCTCGGCGGTGATGCCGAATACGAGTTCGTCGCCGTAGCTCAGCACCGCGACCCCGGTGCTCAACTGGACGTCGGTCGGGGGGATGGGCAGCAAACGCTCCATGGTCTGGCCCATCAGGCGCAGCCGGTCGCGGGGCCCGGGCACATTGGTCGCCAGCGTGACGATGGCGCGCTGCGGCAGCCGAGTCAGCAACTGGATGACGCTGTCCCGCAGCACCGTTGGCAAGGAATTGAGCACCGACCCGACGATGCCCCCGGACCGCGGAGGGCCCGTTTCCTTGTCGTTCCACCTGGTCTGCACGGTCCGCAAGCGCTGCACCGGGTCGTCGCCTTCGACCGGCAGATACGCCGAACGGATCGGCGTCGGCACCAGGGCGCGCAGCGAGTCCGCCCGCGGCTCCTCGCCGCGCCCGAGCAGCACCGTCCGGAAGCCCTCGCTGGTGGCGGCCAGCGCGACGTCGTTGACGGCCACACCGAACTTGCGGCAGACGCGGTCGACGTCGGCGATCTGGACCCGCACTGTGGCATAGCGCCGCGCAGTGGCGACCCGGTCGTGCGCCGGCAGCACGGGCCACACCGCGCCGAGGGCGGCGCCGGTCGCGGTCCAGGACGCCCGCCACAGCACATCGGGCCAGCCCTGGCGCCGCGCCGGTTGCCGCGGGACCCGTTGGGCCGCAGGATCATTGGCGAAGGTCGCGACATCGGCGTCGTCGCACAGCCTGGTGAGCAGCTGGGCGGGAGAGTCGCCGCCCAGGAGGCGGTGATGCGTTTTCATCAGGATCGCCCAGCGGTTGCCCTTGAGGCCCTCGATCACCCAGCACTCCCACGGCGGACGATCCGGGCCCAGGGGGCGCTCGAGGGCGTGCGCGATGGCCCGGGCCAGCTCGGCTTCGTCACCGGGCCGGGGAATCGCCATTCGGCGCACGTGGCGGGCGAGGTCGAATTCCGGGCAGTCGACCCATTCCTGGTGCAGCGGGTGGGCGCGCAGCAATTGCGTGCAGCGCGGTATCAACCGAATGCGTTCCGCCAGAAGTCTTTTGAGGCGCTGAAAGTCGGGTGCGCCGCCGTCGACGATGGCCACCGCGCCGGTTGCGAGGCCGGCGTGCTGATCGGGGTCTTGAGCCGTCAGGAACGCCGCATCCAGTGCCCTCACCTGCGCCATGCTCGCCCCCGCGGTCGATTTTGCCCTCGTACCAGTGTCTGCCCGGGTTTGTGCCCGGGCTAGGCCCTCGGCGTTAAGACCTTGTTTAGGAGTTGAAGATCGGTTTAACAACGGTTGTCCTGGGCGGGAGGCAATTCGAACAAACATTCGATAGACTGCGGTCGTGGGCTGGTATGGGTTGGTTTAACGGCCCGCCGAGCTGGGCGGAAATGGAGCGCGTGCTCGACGGCAAGCCGCGCCATGCCGGCGTGCCGGTGGTACCCGGGGAGGACGCCCCCCTGTCGCCCAAGCGCGGAACCTACCGACCGCCGGACGACACCCGGGGGGCCCACTCGTCCGTTCCCTATGCCGAGCTGCACGCGCATTCGGCGTTCAGCTTCCTCGACGGGGCCAGCACGCCGGAGGAGCTGGTCGAGGAGGCCGCCCGGCTGGGGTTGCGTGCGCTGGCACTGACCGACCACGACGGCCTGTACGGGGCGGTGCGGTTCGCCGAAGCGGCCGCCGAACTCGAGCTGAACACCGTGTTCGGCGCCGAGCTGTCCCTGGGGCCAGGGGCCCGCACCGAGACGCCGGACCCGCCCGGCCCGCACCTGCTGGTGCTGGCCCGCGGCCCGGAGGGCTACCGGCGGCTGTCGCGGCAGCTGGCCGCGGCGCACCTGGCCGGCGGGGAGAAGGGCAAACCCCGCTACGACTTGGACGCGCTGACCGAGGCCGCCGGCGGGCACTGGCACATCCTGACCGGCTGCCGCAAAGGCCATGTGCGCCAAGCCCTGTCGCAAGGCCCGGACGCGGCGGGGCGGGCGCTGGCCGACCTGGTGGACCGGTTCGGCGCGGACCGGGTCAGCATCGAGTTGACCCACCACGGCCACCCGCTCGACGACGAACGCAACGCGGCGCTGGCCGCGCTGGCACCGCGCTTCGGCGTCGGCGTCGTCGCCACCACCGGGGCGCATTTCGCGGGGCCGTCGCGGCGCCGGCTGGCCATGGCGATGGGCGCGATCCGGGCGCGGCAGTCCCTGGACGCCGCCGCCGGGTGGCTGGCCCCGCTGGGCGGCTCGCATCTGCGGTCCGGCGAGGAGATGGCCCGGCTGTTCGGGCAGCGGCCCGAAGCGGTGACCGCCGCCGCCGAGCTCGGCGAACAGTGCGCGTTCGGGCTGGCGTTGATCGCGCCGCAGCTCCCGCCGTTCGACGTGCCCGCCGGGCACACCGAGGACAGCTGGCTGCGGCAGCTGACCATGGCCGGGGCGCGGGACCGCTACGGGCCGGCCGATGCCGCGCCGCGCGCCTACTCCCAGATCGAGCGTGAACTGAAAGTCATTGCGCAGCTGACATTTCCGGGTTACTTCCTGGTGGTGCACGACATCGCCCGGTTCTGCCGGAAGAACAACATCCTGTGTCAGGGCAGGGGATCGGCGGCCAATTCCGCGGTCTGTTATGCCCTGGGCGTCACCGCGGTGGATCCGGTGGCCAACGAGCTGTTGTTCGAGCGGTTTCTGTCGCCCGCCCGGGACGGGCCGCCCGACATCGACATGGACATCGAGTCGGACGAGCGCGAAAAGGTCATCCAGTACGTCTACGACAAATACGGCCGCGACTACGCCGCCCAGGTCGCCAACGTCATCACCTACCGGGGCCGGATCGCCGTGCGCGACATGGCCCGCGCCCTCGGCTTCTCGCAGGGTCAGCAGGACGCGTGGAGCAAGCAGATCAGCCACTGGAACGGCCTGGCGGACTCGCCCGACATAGAAGGCATCCCAGAGCCGGTGGTCGATCTGGCGAACCAGATTCGGAACCTGCCGCGGCACATGGGCATTCATTCCGGCGGCATGGTGATCTGTGACCGCCCGATCGCCGACGTGTGCCCGGTGGAGTGGGCGCGCATGGAGAACCGCAGCGTCCTGCAGTGGGACAAAGACGACTGTGCGGCAATCGGTTTGGTGAAGTTCGACCTGCTAGGGCTGGGCATGCTCTCGGCGCTGCACTACGCCATCGACCTGGTGGCCGAGCATAAGGGGATCGAGGTGGACCTGGCCAAACTCGACCTCTCCGAGCCGGCGGTGTACGAGATGCTGGCCCGCGCCGATTCCGTCGGCGTGTTTCAGGTGGAGTCGCGGGCGCAGATGGCGACCCTGCCGCGGCTGCGGCCGCGGATCTTCTACGACCTGGTGGTGGAGGTGGCGCTGATCCGCCCCGGACCCATCCAGGGCGGGTCGGTGCACCCCTACATCCGGCGGCGCAACGGTCTCGACCCGGTCACCTACGACCACCCGTCGATGGAGCCGGCGCTGCGAAAGACGCTGGGGGTGCCACTGTTTCAGGAGCAGTTGATGCAGCTGGCGGTCGACTGCGCCGGCTTTTCCGCCGCCGAGGCCGACCAGCTGCGGCGCGCGATGGGTTCCAAGCGTTCGACCGAACGCATGCGACGGCTGCGCGGCCGGTTCTACGACGGCATGCGCGCGCTGCACGGCGCCCCCGACGAGGTGATCGACCGGACCTACGAAAAGCTGGAGGCCTTCGCCAATTTCGGTTTCCCGGAAAGCCACGCGCTGTCCTTCGCGTCGCTGGTGTTCTACTCGTCGTGGTTCAAGCTGCACCACCCGGCGGCATTCTGCGCGGCGCTGCTGCGCGCGCAACCGATGGGCTTCTATTCGCCGCAGTCGCTGGTGGCCGACGCGCGCAGGCACGGCGTGACGGTGCACGGCCCGGACGTCAACGCCAGCCTGGCGCACGCCACGCTCGAGAACGCTGGAACAGAGGTCCGGCTGGGGTTGGGCGCGGTGCGCCACATCGGCGAAGACCTCGCCGAGCGGCTGGTCGAGGAGCGAAAAGCCAACGGTGCGTTCGCGTCTCTGCTGGATCTGACCACGCGGTTGCAATTGAGCGTGCCGCAGACCGAGGCGCTGGCCACGGCCGGGGCGCTGGGCTGCTTCGGCATGTCGCGGCGCGAGGCGCTGTGGGCGGCCGGGGCGGCCGCCACCCAGCGCCCGGACCGCCTGCCCGGGGTGGGCTCGTCGTCGCACGTCCCGGCGTTGCCCGGAATGAGTGAGCTGGAACTGGCCGCCGCGGACGTGTGGGCGACCGGCATCTCCCCGGACAGCTATCCGACGCAGTTCCTGCGGGTTGACCTGGACGCGATGGGCGTGGTTCCCGCCGGGAAGCTGCTCGACGTGCCCGACGGCGACCGGGTGCTGATCGCCGGTGCGGTGACCCACCGGCAGCGGCCCGGCACGGCCCAGGGGGTGACGTTCCTCAACCTCGAGGACGAGACCGGGATGGTCAACGTGCTGTGTACGCCGGCGGTGTGGGCGCGGCACCGCAAGCTGGCCAACACCGCACCGGCGATGCTGGTGCGCGGCCAGGTCCAAAACGCCAGCGGCGCCGTCACCGTCGTCGCCGAGCGGCTGGGCAGCATCACCCTGGCCGTCGGCTCGAAGTCCCGTGACTTCCGGTGAGCCTAAGCGTCTTGCGTTCGCGGCCTCAGAACGAGTAAATCCCGTGAACGCTCACGAACATGCCGTGACCGGTGCGGTCATTGGTGAACCGGGTGCCATGATCCGTCGGCAGCACCGTCCAACCCTGCAGGTGATACGTCTGGCCGTAATGCAGCACGATATCGCGATCGGGGTCGCCGACCATGCCCACGCCCAGGTATTGCAACTTGCCCGTGTCGTCGACCTCGGCCGCGTTGTTACCGAATCCTACTGGCAATTCCAAGGTTTGGCTCACGCATAGAACTTCGTGTGTTCCGATGGAACACCGCGTCCTTCCGGACTCGGTGTGCACATACAGGTAGTCTTCGGCGTTCGCCGGCTCACCGGATGTCGTAGCGAGCGCGAGCGTCAACGTCACTGCTGCGGCCCAAATAAACGGGCTGCCAAGCATTCTCATCTGCTTCATCCTTCGGCTGCTAGCTGACCCGGTTGTGCCGGTACGGGCATAGGTTCGCCGCTCTGCTTGACCAGCCGTCCGTGGATCCATTTGTCCACGCCGCCCCACTGTTGGTCCCAGTTGTAGTGAAGCGTCCAGTCATTGGTACGGCTGTAGAAATAGGTTCCCGCGAACACACTGCCCTGCAGACTGCCGTCCGGATTCACGGTGCCCCAGAGGTATTCATCGTGATACTGCTCGCAAAAGCCCCAAGGGGAGTAGCTCATCTTGCCGTGGAACTCGTTGAAAACGACACTGGTGACCTCCAGGGCCGCGGTGCCCTTGGAGCCGTCGTAGCACTGCGCATCTCCAAGCCACTTCCCGGGCAGGCCTTTGTCGCCGGTGGGCATCGCGTGGCTCGGCGTCCTGGACGCCCACCCCACGGCCACCACGATGAACACGACCAGCGCGAGCACACCGATGCGCTCGACGGCAGTAGCGTTGCCGCCCAATCGGTTCCGTGGTGAAACCCCGCAATGCGCATGAACGCTCGCACCCACGGATCGGTTGCCTGCCGGCATCAAAATCGCCCCCTCATCATATGGGTGTCCTGCAGAAAACTGCTGTTCGGGACGACTATCGCCGCATATCACGGGCCTGACGTAGGGCCGTTGGTCACAGACGCTTCGGCCATCGGTCCCGATTCGTCGAGCGAAACGAAACCCCTGATTGCGGCATCGGTAGTCTCCAAGCATGACCCTCAACTTGTCCGTCGACGAAGTCCTCACCACCACCCGCTCGGTCCGCAAACGTCTCGACTTCGACAAGCCGGTCGGCCGCGAGGTGCTGATGGAATGCCTCGACCTGGCGCTGCAGGCCCCGACAGGATCCAATTCGCAGGGCTGGCAATGGGTGTTCGTCGAGGACGCGGAGAAGAAGAAGGCGATCGGCGAGGTGTATCTGGCCAACGCCCGCGACTACCTCAGCGCGCCGGCGCCGCAATACGGCGAGGGGGACACCCGCGGCGATCGGATGGACAAGGTCCGCGATTCCGCGACCTACCTCGCCGAGCACATGCACGAGGCGCCGGTGTTGTTGATCCCCTGCATCGAAGGCCGTGACGACAAGTCGCCGTTGGGTGGGGTGTCGTTCTGGGCCTCGCTGTTCCCGGCGGTCTGGAGTTTCTGCCTGGCGTTGCGCTCCCGCGGGCTGGGCTCATGCTGGACGACGTTGCACCTACTGCGCGACGGCGAGCAGCAGGTGGCCGACGTGCTGGGCATTCCCTACGACAAGTACAGCCAGGGCGGGCTGTTCCCGATCGCCTACACCAAGGGCACCGACTTCCGCCCCGCCAAGCGGTTGCCCGCCGAGCAGGTCACGCATTGGGACGCTTGGTAATCAGGTCTGAAGCGGCCACACCTCGACGATCCCGTGCGCGACCGCGCAGGGCGTTTGACTCACCCGCTCGATCGCCGCGTCGAGATCGTCTGCCTCCAACACCGCGAACCCGGCGATCGGCATCGCCGATCGGAGGAAGGGGCCCTGCTCGATCCGTACCCCTGCACCGTCCGGGTTGCGCACCTGCACGGGGTCTCCGGCTCGGGCGACGAACGCGCCGGACGCGCTGAGTTCGTCGTCGCGGGCGTGCGCGGACTGTCGGCGGTCGTCGCTCAACTGGAGGTATCCGGCTTCTTCGCCGTAACCGATCGTGATGAAGGTTGCCATGTCACTGCTGACTCGCGCCGCGCCCGGAACTCATCGCTTAGAGCGCCCCGTCATAGCCGTGCTGCCGCCAGGCCTCGTACACGGCGACGGCCGCCGCGTTGGACAGGTTCAGCGAGCGGCGGCCGGCCAGCATGGGGATCCGCACCTGCTCGGTGATGTGCGCGTCGGCCAGCGTCTCCGCGTCCAGCCCGGTGGGTTCGGGCCCGAACATCAACACGTCGCCCGCCCGGTAGCGGACGTCGGCGAACGAGGTGGGCGCGTGCGAGGTGAACGCGATCACCCGGGCCGGCGCGAGCGCCTCCCAGGCGGCCTCGAGTGAGGCATGGACGGTGACCGACGCGAGGTCGTGATAGTCCAGCCCGGCCCGCCGCACCTTCGGTTCGGACAGGTCGAAGCCCATCGGCTCGACGAGATGCAATTCGCAGCCCGTCGCCGCCGCCGTCCGGATCGCATTGCCCGTGTTAGGGGCGACGCGCGGGGAGTAGAACATCAGCTTGAACACAACGCGATAATGGTCGCATGGTCGAGCAGAGCATCTGGATGCAGAAAGTCGCTGCCGATCCCGGACATTCGCAGTGGTACATCGAGCGGTTCCGCGCCATGGCCCGCGCCGGTGACGACCTGGCCGGCGAGGCCCGCTTCGTGGACGCGATAGCGCCAAGGGGCGCCCGGATCCTCGACGCGGGTTGCGGCCCCGGTCGGCTGGGCGGTTACCTGGCCGCCGCCGGTGACCACGTCGTCGGCGTCGACGTCGATCCGGCGCTCATCGAAGCCGCCGAGCAGGATCATCCCGGCCCGCGCTGGCTCGTCGGCGACCTCGCCGAACTGGACCTGCCGGCCCGCGGCATCGCCGAGCCGTTCGACGTGATCGTGTCCGCCGGCAACGTGATGACGTTTCTCGCCCCCAGCACCCGGGGGCGGGTGCTGGGCCGGCTGCGCGCCCACCTCAAGGGTGACGGCCGGGCGGCCATCGGCTTCGGCGCCGGCCGCGATTACGCGTTCGCCGCCTTCCTCGACGACGCCGCGGCCGCCGGCTTCGCGCCGGATCTGCTGCTCTCCACCTGGGACCTGCGACCGTTCACCGATGACTCGGATTTCCTCGTCGCGGTCCTCCGCCCGGCATAGCTTGCCGGCGGGCGGGTTTGCCAGAATCGTCGGCCCGTGCGCGGGTCCACCTTGGAGGGACCTGTCTGCTCAGTAACGATTCTGGTGACCTGGGCCGCGGGCTGTCATACTCGTCGGATTGCCACGTTGACGCGCTCGCGCCCATCTGGCGTGGTACGGGTGGATAAAGCAGGAAGTCTCATGAGCCTCTCGATTTCTCGGGCGCTGACCATCAGCGCGGCGGCCGGTCGCACGGCCGTGGCGACATGACCATGTTCGCCCGCCCGGCCAACCCGGCCGAGGCGGCCGCCTCCGAGTCCTCGCAGCCGCACGCCACCGACCCGGTGCCGGACAAACGGCCGCCGACCTGGTCGCTGAGCAACTGGCCGGTCCGGTGGAAAGTGCTGGCGATTGTGCTGGTCCCGCTGGTGTTGGCGACGGTGTTCGGGGTGCTGCGCATCGAGGGCGCGATGGCGAACGCGGGCGGTCTGCGGCTTGCCGCCGCCCGCGCCGACGTGGTCCCGGTGGTCACCAAATACATGTCCGCCCTGGACGTCGCCCTGATGGCGGGCAGCACCGGGCGCGACGTGGAGGGGGCCAAGAAGAACTTCGAGGCGCGCAAGTACGAGTTGGACACGCGGCTGAACGACACCGACGTGAGCGCCGAAGTGCGGTCGGGCGTGAACAACCTGCTCGACGGCGGTCAGATGCTGGTGAACAAGGCGTCCGACAACGGCCTCGGTTTGCGGGAGCGGGTGACCCTGTATGCCCCCATCCTGCTGACCGCGGAGGACGTCATCAACGCGTCGGTGCGCGTCGACGACGAGAAGATCCGCGCGCAGACCGAGGGGCTGAGCCGGGCGGTCGGGGCGCGCGGGCAGATGACGATGCAGAAGATCCTCGTCACCCGCGGCGCCGAGCTGCCCGAGCCGCAACTGCGGACCTCGATGATCACCCTGGCCGGGACCGAGCCGTCGACCCTGTTCGGGATGAGCGAGGTGCTCGGCGCCGGATCGCCCGAAGCCAAGACGCTGCAGCAGCAGCTGGTGGCCCGGATGGCGATCATGTCCGATCCGGCCAGCGTGCTCGTCGACAACGCCGACCTGCTGCGCTCGATCCAGGCCACCGACGACATCGCCGAGCAGGTCATCAAGGACGCCACCGCATCGGTGACCAAGTCGGTGCACGCGCAGGCCGCCGACAAGCGCAACGCCGCGATCCTGGACACCATCCTGGTGCTGGCCGCGATCGTCATCGCACTGGTCGTCGTGTTGCTGGTGGCGCGCGCGCTGGTGCGGCCGCTGCGCATCCTGCGTGACGGCGCCCTCAAGGTGGCCCACACCGACCTCGAGGAGGAGATCGCCCGGGTCAAGGCGGGCGGCGCCGAGCCGACGCCGCAACCGCTGCCGGTGTACACCACCGAGGAGATCGGCCAGGTCGCCCACGCCGTGGACGAACTGCACACCCAGGCCCTGCTGCTGGCCGGTGACGAGGCGCGGTTGCGACTGCTGGTCAACGACATGTTCGAGACCATGTCGCGGCGCAGCCGGTCGCTGGTCGACCAGCAGCTGTCGCTCATCGACCGGCTGGAGCGCAACGAGGAGGACCCCGAACGCCTGGACAGCCTGTTCCGGCTGGACCACCTCGCCGCCCGGCTGCGCCGCAACAGCGCCAACCTGCTGGTGCTCGCCGGCGCGCAGCTGGCCCGCGACCAGCGCGACCCGGTGCCGCTGTCGACGGTGCTCAACGCCGCGGTGTCCGAGGTCGAGGACTACCGCCGCGTCGAAGTCGCCGGACTGCCCGACAACAGCACGCTGATCGGCGCGGCCGCCGGCGGCGCCATCCATCTGTTCGCCGAGCTGATCGACAACGCCCTGCGCTACTCACCGCCCTCGACGCCCGTGCGGGTCTCGGCGGCCCGCGGCGGCGACGGGGGAGTCGTGGTGCGGATCGCCGACTCCGGCCTGGGCATGAACGACACCGATCGCCGCATGGCGAACATGCGGCTGCAGGCCGGGGGCGAGGTCAGCCCCGACAACGCCCGCCACATGGGGCTTTTCGTGGTCGGCCGGATCGCGGCCCGGCACGGCATCCGGGTGGGGCTGCGCGGTCCGGCGGCCAACGAGACGGGCTCCGGCACCACCGCGGAGATCTACCTGCCGCCGACCATCCTCGAGGGCGCGGCCCGGCCCGTCCGAGCGACGCGGATCCGGGCGGTTTCGTCCCCCAGCGCACAACTCGCCGCGCCGGCCGAGGAACGCAGGCCCGAGCCGGCGATCCAGCACGCCGCCGAGGATCCCGTACCGCCGGTCACGCTGCTGCCTCGCCGCAACCCCGGTTCCAGCGGCATCACCGAGGTGCCCGCCGACGAGCAGCCCCAGCGGCACCGGCGCGAACTCCCCACCCCGTGGTGGGAGAGCGGCACCCCGGCGGAGCCGGATCCCAAACCCGCGCCGGCGCGGACGGCGTCGGACACGTCGGCGTTCTTCGCCGCGCGGTCGCGGGAGGCCGACAAGCCGGCAGCCCCCGCCCCGAGCGCGCCCGGCCCGTCGATTCCGGCCGCGCCCAAGAGCGACAGCCCCCCGGCCGACGACGACGTGATCTACCGGCGGATGCTGTCGGAGATGCTCGGCGACCCCCACGACCTGGTCAACAGTCCCGACCTGGACTGGCAGTCGGTGTGGGACCGCGGTTGGACGCTGGCCGCGGCGGCCGAGGACAAGCCCGTCGAATCGCGCACCGCCGAGCACGGCCTGCCGGTCCGCACGCCCGGCGCCCGGCTGGTGCCCGGGACGGCCAACGGGACGGGCCTGCCCGACCAGGACCAGCCGGGCGAGGAAGGCCAAGGAACCAACGGCGGCACTCACTCCGATCGCGAGCCGCAGCACGCCGCGGCGGCGCGCGATCCCGAGGCGGTTCGCGCCTCCTTCAGTAACCACTTCGGCGGCGTGCGCACCGGCCGGTCGCACGCGCGCGACACGACTCAAGGGCCCGATCAGGAATGACTTCACCTGACAATCCCCCGCAAGCGGGCGGTACCCCCCCGCTGGACTGGCTGGTGACGCGGTTCGCCCGCGAGGTTCCCGGTGTGGCGCACGCCTTGCTGGTCTCCGTCGACGGGCTGCCCCTCGCCGCCAGCGAGCACCTCCCACGCGAGCGCGCCGACCAGCTGGCCGCGGTGGCCTCAGGTCTGGCCAGCCTCGCGACCGGCGCCGCGCAGCTGTTCGAGGGCGGCCAGGTGCTGCAGTCGGTGGTCGAGATGCAACACGGCTACCTGCTGTTGATGCGCGTCGGCGACGGCTCGCACCTGGCCACGCTCGCCGCCACGTCGTGTGACATCGGTCAAATCGGCTACGAGATGGCCATCCTGGTCGAGCGGGTCGGGGGTGTGGTGCAGTCCACCCGCCGGTCTGGCGTCTCGTGAGCCGCGATGGACGAACGCGAACCCCGGCCGGGCGCACGTAGAGGGAATCTGGTCCGCCCGTACACCCTGACCTCCGGGCGGACCGGCACCGACGTCGACCTTCCCGTGGAAGCGCCGATTCAGACGCTGCAGGCCGGCCTGGCTTACCGGTGGCCACCCGACGACGCGAAAGGCAAGATCATCCAACTCTGTGTGGGCAGTCCGTCGGTCGCGGAGATCTCCGCCCGGCTGGATTTGCCGCTCGGTGTCACGCGCGTCCTGGTCGGCGATCTGGTTTTGTCCGGCTACCTTCGGGTGCATAGGACGTTGTCCGAGCGTTCGACCTCCGATGAGCGCCACGAACTGATAGGAAGGACGCTGCGTGGCCTTAAGGCACTCTGAGGCGCACTCCGAGATGTACTCCGACTCCGCCCACGCCTCCACGAAGATCGTCATCGCGGGTGGGTTCGGTGCCGGCAAGACGACGTTCGTCGGGGCGGTGTCGGAGATCATGCCGTTGCGCACCGAGGCGATGCTCACCGACGCCTCGACCGCCGTCGACGCGCTGGAGGCCACCCCGGACAAGCGGACCACCACCGTCGCGATGGACTTCGGCCGGATCACGCTGGACGAGGACCTCGTGCTCTACCTGTTCGGCACGCCGGGGCAGCGCCGGTTCTGGTTCATGTGGGACGACCTGGTTCGCGGCGCCATCGGGGCGATCGTGCTGGTGGATTGCCGGCGCCTGGAGGACAGCTTCGCCGCGGTCGACTTCTTCGAGCACCGCAACCTGCCGTTCCTGGTCGCGGTCAACGAGTTCGATGGCGCGCCGCGCTACCCCGTTGCGGAGGTGCGCGAGGCGCTCACCTTGCCCGCGCACATCCCGATGATCACGGTCGACGCCCGGGATCGCCGGTCGGCGACCGATGCGCTGATCGCGGTCAGCGAATACGCTCTGGCCAGCCTGACGGCCAGTTGAGCACGCGGTGGGTTGATCGTCACTTCGAAGGCCACGACTTCACCGATGAGGACCTCAGCCGGTGGCAGACCGAACGGGTCGTGTTCGACGAGTGCAACTTCAGCAGCGCCAACCTGGCCGAGTCGCAGCACCGCGGGTCGGCGTTCCGCAATTGCACGTTCCAGCGAACTTCGTTGTGGCACAGCGAGTTCGCGCAATGCAGCATGTTGGGCTCGATCTTCGTGCAGTGCCGGATGCGGCCGATCGCCTTCGACGAGGTGGACTTCACGCTCGCGGTGCTCGGCGGTAACGACCTGCGCGGCGTCGACCTGAGCGGCTGCCGGTTGCGGGAGGCCAGCCTTGTGGAGGCGGACCTGCGCAAGGCGGTGTTGCGCGGCGCCGACCTGTCCGGCGCGCGGACGACGGGCGCCCGGCTCGACGACGCCGACCTGCGCGGCGCGACCGTGGATGCCTCGTTGTGGAGGACCGCGTCGCTGTCGGGTGCCCGCGTCGACGTCGGCCAGGCGGTGGCCTTCGCGGCGGCTCAGGGCCTGCGCCTCGACGGCTGATCGGCTCAGTGCTTGAGCCGGATGCGCCAGCGCACCAGCGCGGCATAGCCGACCGACAACACCGCGAGCATGCCCATGTCGAACAGCCAGGCCCCCGACGTGTGCTGGAAGTGGCTGTCCCGCGGGCTCTGCGGGCCGGGCGCCACCGTCCACAGGTCGACCGTCGACGCCTGCGCGGCGTACCCCCAACGCGAGGGCACCGCCCAGGACAGCTGGTCGAGGAAGATTCGGTTGGTGACCGGCACCATCCCGCCGGACAGCACCATCTGCCCCATGAGCGACACCACCAGCAGCGGCATGATCTGCTCGTTGGAGCGCGCCAGCGCCGACAGCAGCAGGCCCAGCATCGCGGCGGCCACACACGTCGCCGCGACGGTGACGAACAGCTCGAGGGTGGGGTTGCCGAGCAGCACGGCCGGCCGCTTCGGGGTGCCCTTGCCGGCCACCACGATGGCGGTGGCGATGGCCGCCTGGATGACGGCGAACACGCAGAACACCGCGATCTTCGCCAGCAGATAGGCGGTCGTCGACAGCCCGACCGCCTGCTCCCGCCGGAAGATCGGGCGCTCGCCGATGAGGTCGCGGATCGTCAGCGCGGTGCCCATGAACGCCGCTGCCATGGTGAGCAGCGTCAGGATCGTCCCGGCCTCGCCGGCCGAATCGCTCGTCGGGTCGGCGTAGCCGAAACCGTTGTGGCCGGGAACGGTCAGCGACAGCGCGCCCATCACGAACGGCAGCAGCGCCAGGAACACGAAGTAGGCGCGGTCGGAGACGACCAGGCGAACCTGGCGGCGGGCGACGGTGGAGAACTGGTGGCGCATGCTGGTGCGCGGCGCGACGCCGAGGTCGGCGGGCGCCTCCGTTTCCGGGGGCGGCGGGGGTTTGTTCTGCGCCAGGAAGCGGCGGTTGGCCTCGTCGGGGTCGGCGCCCACCTTCGCAAAAATCTGCGCCCAGTTGGTGGTCCCCATGACCGTCCCGATCTGGTCGGGCGGCCCCAGGAAGGCCGTCTTGCCGCCGGGCGCCATCAGCAGCACCTGGTCGCAGACGTCCAGGTAGGTCAGCGAGTGGGTGACCACCAGCACCACCCGGCCGGCGTCGGCCAGCTGGCGCAGCATCGTCATGACCTGAAGGTCCAGCGCCGGGTCCAGACCGGACGTCGGCTCGTCGAGGATCAGCAGCGACGGCCCGGTGAGCAGTTCGAGCGCCACCGAGGCACGCTTGCGCTGCCCACCGGAAAGCTTGTCCACCCGGGTGTCCGCGTGCTGCGTCAGCCCCAGCTCGTCGAGCACCTGCGCGACGACCTCTTCCCGGTCGGCCTTGGTGGTGTCGGGCGGCAGCCGCAGCTCGGCCGCGTAGCCGAGGGCCTGGTTGACCGTGAGCTGGCGGTGCACCACGTCGTCCTGGGGGACCATCCCGATCCTGGTCCGCAGCGACGCGTACTCGGTGTGGATGTTGTGGCCCTCGAACGTGACCAGCCCGGAGGTCGGGGTGGCGTACCCGGCGATCAGCCGCGACAGCGTGGTCTTGCCGGCGCCAGACCCGCCGATGAGTGCGGTCAGCGTGCCCGGGCGGGCCGTCATGGAAATCTTTTCGAGCAGGTTCTTGCCGTTGACGCTGAAGTCGACGCCACGCACCTCCAGGCCGCCGGTTCGCGTGGCCGCCTCCTGGCGGCGGACCAGGATGCCGCCGGAGAACACCAGGTCGACGTTGCCGATGGTCACCACGTCGCCCTCGGACAGCACCGCGGACGCGGCCTTGACCCCGTTGACGAAGGTGCCGTTGCTGCTGTTGGCGTCGCGGATCTCGGGGCCCGCCGGCGTCGGCGTCAGGAACGCGTGGTGGCGCGACGCCAGCACGTCGTGAATGACGATGTCGTTGTCGAGGGCGCGACCGATCCAGGCCGCGCGCCCGGGCCGCTCGGTCCCCCGCTCGGAATCGGGACCCAGGTTCTTCACCCGCGTGGTCGGGAACTCCGCCACCTGGCCGCTCACGCCGATCTGGGTCGGCTGAATGAGCTCCGGCGACCCGCCCGTCTGCGGTACCGAACGGGTCGCGGCGTCCGGCCGGACGATCGGTACGGCGGTGGTGCGGTGCGGCCCCTCCCACGGGTGCGGGCGCGACGGCTGCGCCGGTGGTTGCCGCGGTGGCGCCGGTGGCCGCTGGCCGGCCGGCTGCGCACGCACCGGCTGGGCGTCGCTGGGCGGCGAGATGACCGGGATCGACTCCGTGGTCGGCGGGAGCATGCCCACGGCCCCGGTGTGGTGGCCGATTTCGAAGGTGATCCGGGGGCCGTCGGGCTTGCCGATGTTGACGGTCTGGCCGTCCTCGATGTCGACCAGCGGCACCCGCTGGCCGTTCGCGTACACCCCGTTCAGCGAATTGTTGTCCAGCGCAATCCACTTGCCGCGATCGAAGCGCAGCAGCAGGTGCGAGCGGGCGACCAGTGGATGCGCCACCCGCAAGTCCGCGCGCAGGTCGCTCCCGACGACCACGTCGCGGCCGGCCGCGAAGCTGCCCTTCGATCGGTCGGATCGAACAGTGAGGACGGGCGCCGCGGCTTGAGTCATCTCAGCGTTTCAGCCGGATGTGCCATCGGACGAAGCCGGTGTAGGCGGCGGACAGGAACGCGAGCATCGCCATGTCGAACACGAAGATGTGTTTCGAGTGCTGCCAGATCGGGTCGTTGGTGGGGATCTGTTTGACCTTCACCAGCGACGGAAAGTCGATCGACGACGCACCCGCGGCGTAGCCCCAGCGGGCCGGTGTCAGCCACGCGAGCTCCTCGAGGCCGAAGCGCTGATAGACCGGGATCATGCCGCTGGAAAACACCAGCTGCGACATGATCGACACCACGAGCAGCGGCATGATCTGTTCGTTGGACTGCGCCACGGCCGACAACAGCAGGCCCAGCATCGCCGACGCCACACAGGTGCCCGCGACGGTGACGAACAGCGAGAAGGTGGAGTTGCCGAAGAACGGCGGGTGGGCCGTCGGCGCACCCTTGCCCAGCCGCACGATCATCGTCGCCACCGCCGCCTGCATCGTCGCGAAGACGCAGAACACCGCGATCTTTGCCAGCAGGTAGGCGGTGGTGGACAGCCCGACGGCCTGCTCCCGCCGGAAGATCGCGCGCTCGCCGATCAGGTCGCGGATCGTCAGCGCGGTGCCCATGAAGACTGCGCCGATGTTCAGCAGCACCATGATGTACTGCGGCTGCGTGGGGGCGATGCCCAGCGGATCGGCCGGGCCGAGGCCGGGGTGGGGGCCTTTCACCGTCAGCGACAACGCGCCGATGAGGAACGGCAGGATCGCCAGGAAGATCGTGTAACCGCGGTCGGATACGACGAGGCGCACCTGGCGGCGGGCGATCGTGGACAGCTGCCGCCACAGGTCGGTCCTCGGCGGTTCGCCCAGGTCGGCCGGGCTCTGCGGGGACGGCGCCTGGGACTGCTGCTGATTGCGCTCCTTGAACCGGCGGTTGGCCTCGTCGGGATCGGCGCCCACCTTCGCGAAGATGTCGGCCCAGTTGCGGGTGCCCATGGCCGCCTCGACCTGATCGGGTGGCCCGCAGAACGCGGTCTTGCCGCCCGGCGCGACCAGCAGGATCTGATCGCACACGTCCAGGTAGGACACCGAGTGCGTCACCACCAACACCGTGCGTCCGGCGTCGGCGAGCTGGCGCAGCATCAGCATGACCTGACGGTCCAGCGCCGGGTCCAGGCCGGAGGTCGGCTCGTCGAGCAGCAGCAGGGAGGGCTGGGTGAGCAGCTCGAGGGCCACCGAGGCGCGTTTGCGCTGGCCGCCCGACAGCTTGTCGACCCGGGTCTCGGCGTGCTTGGTCATGTCGAGTTCTTCGAGGACCTGGGCGACGATCTGAGCCCTCTCGGCTTTGCTGGTGTCGGGGGGCAGTCGCAGCTCGGCGGCGTAGTTCAGGGCCTGGTTGACGGTCAGTTGGCGGTGCACGACGTCGTCCTGCGGGACCATTCCGATCCTGCTGCGCATCGAGGCGTACTCGGCGTGGATGTCGTGACCCTCGAAGGTCACCGTGCCCGAAGTGGGGCTGGTGTAGCCCACGATCAGCCGCGACAGCGTGGTCTTACCGGCACCCGAACCGCCGATGATGGCCGTCAGCGTGCCGGGCCGGGCGGTCAGCGAGATGTGGTCGAGCAGCTGCTTTCCGTGGTCGACGGTGTAGCACACGGAGTTCACTTCCAGGCCGCCGGTGCGCGTCGCGGCCTCGGTGCGGCGGAGCAGCTCACCGCGGGTGAACACCAGGTCGACGTTTCCGATGGTGACCACGTCGCCCTCGGTCAGCACCGCGGACCCCACCCGCACACCGTTGACGAAGGTGCCGTTGACGCTGTGGGCGTCGCGGATCTCGGTGCCCAGCTGCGTCTGGGTCAGGAACGCGTGATGGCGGGACGCGAGGACGTCCTGGATGACGACGTCGTTGTCGGTGGAACGGCCGATGGTCAGCGCGCCGGAAGGCTTCTGGATAGCCCCGGTTCGCGAAGGCCTGAGCGCGTGGAACATCTTCGTCGCCAGGTTGGCCACCTCGGGCGGCTTGGCGCTGGTGGGTGACATCCGGGTCTCCGGCGCCGGCATCTGCGGGTGCGGCTGGAAACTGGGGGGCGGTGCCGGTGCGGCCGGTGTAGGTGTCTCTTATACACATCTGACGCTGCCGACGATCGCATA
>NZ_LZSZ01000031.1:0-3918 GCF_001665645.1 Mycobacterium sp. 852002-30065_SCH5024008
ATGCGATCGTCGGCAGCGTCAGATGTGTATAAGAGACAGCGCCCACCCCGGAGCCGCCCCACCAGCCGAACAGCTTCTGCAACCCGTGGGCGGCCAGCACGACTCCGAGGCCGACCCGCAGTATCAGCAAACCCAGATGCTGGGTGCCGCGCCGACCGACGTCGTGCAGCCGGTCGTGGTGTTCGTCCCCGTCGATGTCGGCGGGCTCGGCGGCAGCGTGCCGGGCGGACTGCGGCTGGACGTAGGGCAGGGGTTCCTGCTGGTCGAGCACGTTGTAACCCGTCGCCTTGGGACCGCCCACGACGGCGTGGTCGCCCATGTAGGGGATGACGGTGGTGGTTCCGGTGGAGGGGTTGAAGTCCCCGGGGTAGCCGACGGGCGTCAAATCATCTTCGGGGTCAACCACACGCGCCGTCGCGGGGCGTCCCGGTGTTGGCTCCGGGGATTCGCCGGGCCGCTGCCAATGTCCGTCATTCGGTTGACTGGTCACGCGTGACAGGGTAAGGGCATTTGTCGCTGAATTGGGGATTTGAGCGGCGCTTTCGCCAGGCAATCGGTGGTTTGCCCGCCAAAGCGGCGCGGATTGGGCCGAAATTAGCCCGCTCGCGGCTCCAGCGGGTGCCAGACGGCACATTTCGGGCCCCGGAGGCGGCCGTTGGCCGGCGCCAAAAGTGGTGTGATCGTGTGGCGCCGGGCGGGCAGGCCCATGCGTGTGGCGGCGGCGGGCGCACTATCCGTAGCCTGTCGGTCATGCGACTACGGCGCTCGGTTCGGTGCGGGTTTGCCGCGCTTTGCGCGGTGGTGCTGGTCGCGAGCGGCTGCGCGCGGTTCAACGACGCCCAGTCGCAGCCTTTCACCACCAACCCGGAACTCAAGCCGCAACCCAGCTCGACGCCTCCCCCACCGCCGCCGCTGCCGCCCACGCCATTCCCCAAGGCGTGCCCGGCTCCCGGCGTGATGCAGGGCTGCCTGGAGAGCACCAGCGGACTGATCATGGGGCCCGACAGCAAAACCGCGCTGGTCGCCGAGCGCACCACCGGCGCCGTCAAGGAGATCTCGGTCAGCGCCGAGCCGAAGGTGAAGATGGTCATCCCGGTCGACCCGTCCGGCGACGGCGGCTTGATGGACATCGTGCTGTCCCCGACCTATGCGCAAGACCGGCTGATGTACGCCTACATCAGCACGCCCACGGACAATCGGGTGATCCGGGTGGCCGATGGCGACATCCCCAAGGACATCCTCACCGGAATCCCCAAGGGGGCCACCGGCAATACCGGAGCGCTGATCTTCACCAGCCCCACCACGTTGGTGGTGCTGACGGGCGACGCGGGTAACCCCGCCGCCGCATCTGACCCCAAATCGCTGGCGGGCAAGGTCCTTCGCATCGAGCAGCCGACCACCATCGGTCAGGCGCCGCCCACGACGGCGCTGTCGGGCGTCGGCTCCGGTGGCGGCCTGTGCGTCGACCCAGTGGACGGCTCGTTGTACGTGGCCGACCGCACGCCGACGGCGGATCGGTTGCAGCGCATCACCAAGGCTTCCGAGGTCTCCACGGTGTGGACGTGGCCGGACAAACCCGGCGTGGCCGGCTGCGCGGCGATGGACGGGACCGTGCTGGTCAACCTGATCAACACCAAACTGACGGTGGCCGTGCGGCTGGCACCGGCGACGGGTGCGGTCACCGGGGAACCCGACGTGGTGCGCAAGGACACCCATGCCCACGCGTGGGCGCTGCGGATGTCACCGGACGGAAACGTCTGGGGCGCAACGGTCAACAAGACCGCCGGGGATGCCGAGAAGCTCGACGACGTGGTGTTCCCGTTGTTCCCGCAGGGCGGCGGATTCCCCCGCAACAACGACGACAAGACCTAGCGGACGCTGGAGAGCTCTCGTCAGCTCTGCCCGCAGGCGGCCAGCACCAGTTCGCGCACCCGGGCCGCGTCGGCCTGCCCCCGCGTGGCCTTCATCACCGCCCCGACGATCGCGCCCGCCGCCGCCACCTTGCCGCCGCGGATCTTCTCCGCCACATCGGGATTGGCGGCCAGCGCCTCGTCGACCGCGGCCTGGGTCACCGAATCGTCGCGCACCAGCTCGAGGCCGCGGGATGTCATCACCTGCTCGGGTTCGCCTTCGCCGGCCAAGACCCCCTCCACGACCTGGCGGGCCAGCTTGTTGGACAGCTTGCCCTCGTCGACGAGCGCGATCACCGCGGCGACCTGGGCTGGGGTGATGGCCAGTTCGTCCAGGCCGATGTTCGCTTCGTTGGCCTTCTGCACCAGGAAGTTTCCCCACCAGGCGCGCGCCTGCTCGCCGGCCGCGCCGTGCTTGACGGTCTCGATGACCAGTTCCACGGCGCCGGCGTTGACCAGATCGCGCATCACCTCGTCGGAAACGCCCCACTCCTGCTGAATCCTATTGCGGGTCAGCCACGGAAGCTCTGGGATCGTCTGGCGCAGCTGCTCGACCAACTCGCGGCTGGGCGCAACCGGTTCCAGGTCGGGCTCGGGGAAATAGCGGTAGTCCTGGGCCGTCTCCTTGGCACGGCCCGGGCTGGTGTACCCCGCCTCGTGAAAGTGCCTGGTCTCCTGGATGATCTGGCCGCCGGATGCGAGGACGGCGGCCTGCCGTTGCATCTCGTAACGCACCGCCACCTCAACGCTTTTCAGCGAGTTGACGTTCTTGGTCTCGGTGCGTGTGCCGAACTCGGTAGTTCCGGTCGGCATCAGCGACACGTTGGAATCGCAACGCATCGAACCCTGGTCCATCCGAACATCGGATACGTCCAAGGCGCGCAACAGGTCTCGCAACGCCGTGACATAGGCGCGGGCGATCTGCGGCGCCCGGGCGCCGGCACCGACGATGGGCTTGGTCACGATCTCGATCAGCGGCACGCCGGCGCGGTTGTAGTCGAGCAGCGACGTGGTGGCGCCGTGGATCCGGCCAGTCTCACTACCCAGGTGGGTCAGCTTGCCGGTGTCTTCCTCCATGTGCGCGCGCTCGATCTCGACCCGCCAGGTGGTGCCGTCGTCCAACGGCGCTTCGAGGTATCCGTTGATGGCGATCGGCTCGTCGTACTGGGAGATCTGGTAGTTCTTCGGCATGTCCGGGTAGAAGTAGTTCTTCCGGGCGAAGCGGCACCATGGCACGATCTCGCAGTTCAGCGCCAGCCCGATCCGGATGGCCGATTCCACTGCCGTGCGGTTGAGCACCGGCAGCGATCCGGGCAGGCCGAGGCATACGGGGCACACCTGGGTGTTGGGTTCGGCGCCGAAGGCGGTGGAGCAGCCGCAGAACATCTTGGTGACGGTCGACAGCTCGACGTGCACCTCGAGGCCGAGTACCGGGTCGAAGCGCGCGATGACGTCGTCGTAGTCCATGAGATCGGCGCTGGCAGCAACACTCATGCCGTCGATCGTAGTGGTGACCGCGAGCGCGGCGGAGCCGGGCGAAGCGGGTCACCACCATCACGCGTAGTGGTGACCGCGAGCGCGGCGGAGCCGGGCGAAGCGGGTCACCACCATCACGCGTAGTGGTGACCGCGAGCGCGGCGGAGCCGGGCGAAGCGGGTCACCACCATCACGCGTAGTGGGGACCGCGAGCGCGGCGGAGCCGGGCGAAGCGGGTCACCACCATCAGGCGTAGTGGTGGCCGCGTAGAAGGCGGACTCAGGAGCTATGAGGGCCAGTGCGGCGAGCGCGGCACCGGGAATCGGTTGCGCTCCCCACCTCTGCCGGGAAACATGTCGGCCAGCACGGCGGCCATCTCGAGGTAACTGCGCCGACTCTCCTTGCTCAGCCGATCCAGCTCGATCTGCTTGCCCTCGTGTATGTGGCGATCGAACGGCAGCACCACCGTCGCGGCGACGCGTGCGGACAATCGCTCGAGTTCCTTGGCGGCCAGCAGCTCTACCCTGGCCGG
>NZ_LZSZ01000032.1:0-641 GCF_001665645.1 Mycobacterium sp. 852002-30065_SCH5024008
GACTCAGGACACCGCGAACTGGGCGGCGTCGGTCAGCGGCGGCCACGTCGGCCGGGCGCGGCGGCTGGCCACCGATTCCGAGGCCCGGGAACGCCGCGAGCGGGCGCTGGCGCTGGTGCGCGACGCCGCGACGCCGGCGCGGGCCTACGCCGCCGCGGAGGAGCTGGTGGCCGCGGCCGAAGCCGAGGCCTTGGTGCTCACGGCGGACCGCGCCGAGGCCGAGACCGAGGAGTTGCGGACGGCGCTGGGCGCCGGCGGCACGGGCAAGGGCACCGCGGGGGCGATGCGGGGTGCCACCGGCGCGATTAAAGACCTCGAACGGCGGCAGAAGTCGCGTCACACTCGGGCCTCACGCGACGCGCTGGATCGGGCGCTGATCGACTTGGCGAACTATTTCCGGGATGCGCTCATGGTTTCGGCGGGCGCGGGTTCGGTGCGGCCGAATCATCCGGATATGGCCGATCGGGTGGCGGCGCTGGCCGCCCACGCCCCGCCGCAGCGGTTGCTGCGCTGCATCGAGGCGGTGCTGGAATGCCGTGAGGCGTTGGCGATCAACGTCAAGCCCAAGTTCGCCGTCGACGCCATGGTGGCCACCTTCGGCCAGGAACTGCGCGACTGAACCGCCCAGCGACGATCCAGAC
>NZ_LZSZ01000033.1:0-399 GCF_001665645.1 Mycobacterium sp. 852002-30065_SCH5024008
GATGTGTATAAGAGACAGGTGCTCGATCAGTGGTTGCGGCCGGTTCCGGCCGGGGTGATCGGCGAGTTGTATGTGGCCGGTCATGGCGTGGGGGTGGGGTATTGGCGCCGGTCGGGGTTGACCGCATCGCGGTTCCTCGCTTGTCCCTTCACCGGGGCGTCCGGCACCCGGATGTATCGCACCGGGGACTTGGTGTGTTGGGGCGACGACGGTCAGCTGCGGTATGTGGGGCGCGCGGATGAGCAGGTCAAGGTTCGTGGGTATCGCATCGAACTCGGTGAGATCCAAACCACCCTAGCCAGTGTGGACGGGGTGGACCAAGCGGTGGTGATCACCCGCGAAGACCACCCCGGCGACAAACGCCTGATCGGCTACATCACCTGTCTCTTATACACATCT
>NZ_LZSZ01000034.1:0-47782 GCF_001665645.1 Mycobacterium sp. 852002-30065_SCH5024008
ATTTCTGCCTGGGCGCGCATCTGGCGCGGATGGAAGCCCGGGTCGCGCTCACCGAGTTGTTCAAGCGAATCCGCGGATATGAGGTGGACGAGGCCAACGCCGTCCGCGTCCACTCCAGCAATGTCCGCGGATTCGCTCACCTACCAATGACCGTGGAGGTCCGCTGAATGCCCCGCTTTGACCCCCTGCCCGAACGCCGGCCGGCCATCGTGGCCGGCGCCTCGTCCGGCATCGGAGAGGCCACCGCCATCGAACTCGCGGCGCACGGCTTCCCGGTCGCGCTGGGCGCGCGCCGCGTCGAGAAGCTCAACGACATCGTCGGCAAGATCAACGCCGAAGGCGGCGAGGCGGTCGGATTCCACCTGGACGTCACCGATCCGAACTCGGTGAAATCCTTTGTCGCGCAGTCGGTCGACGCACTGGGCGACATCGAGGTGCTGGTGGCCGGCGCCGGTGACACGTACTTCGGCAAACTCGCCGAGATCACCACCGACGAGTTCGAGTCGCAACTGCAGATCCACCTCGTCGGTGCCAACCGGCTGGCCGCTGCGGTGCTGCCGGGAATGCTGGAGCGCCAGCGTGGCGATTTGATCTTCGTCGGCTCCGACGTGGCCCTGCGCCAGCGGCCGCACATGGGCGCCTACGGCGCGGCCAAGGCCGCTCTCGTGGCGATGGTCACCAACTTCCAGATGGAGCTCGAGGGCACCGGCGTGCGGGCCTCGATCGTGCACCCCGGCCCGACGAAGACCTCGATGGGCTGGAGCCTGCCGGCCGAGAAGATCGGCCCCGCACTGGAGGACTGGGCCAAGTGGGGCCAGGCGCGCCATGACTACTTCCTGCGGGCGGCGGACCTGGCGCGCGCCATCACGTTCGTCGCCGAGACACCGCGCGGTGGGTTCATCGCGAACATGGAGCTTCAGCCCGAAGCCCCGTTGGTCGACAAAAAAGATCGACAGAAGCTCGCACTCGGCGAGGAGGGGATGCCGTCATGACAACCACCGCGATTGTGCCGCGGGTTTCCGGCGGCGAGGAAGAGCACGGTCACCTCGAGGAATTCCGTACCGACCCAATCGGTCTGATGAAGCGCGTCCGGGACGAGTGCGGCGACGTCGGCTGGTTCCAGCTGGTCGACAAACACGTCATCCTGCTGTCCGGCGCGGGCGCAAACGAATTCTTCTTCCGCTCCGCGGACGAGGATCTGGACCAGGCCGAGGCCTACCCGTTCATGACGCCGATCTTCGGCAAGGGTGTGGTTTTCGACGCCAGCCCCGAGCGGCGCAAGGAGATGTTGCACAACTCGGCGTTGCGCGGCGAGCAGATGAAGGGCCACGCCAGCACCATTGAGGGCGAAGTCAAGAAGATGATCGCCAACTGGGGCGACGAGGGCGAGATCGAGCTGCTCGACTTCTTCGCGGAGCTGACCATCTACACCTCGACCGCCTGCCTGATCGGGTTGAAGTTCCGTGAACAGCTCGACCACCGGTTCGCGGAGTACTACCACGAGCTGGAACGCGGCACCGACCCGCTGTGCTACGTCGATCCCTACCTGCCAATCGAGAGCTTCAAACGACGTGACCAGGCGCGCGTCAAACTCGTTGCGCTGGTGCAGGAGATCATGGACCAGCGGCTGGCGAATCCGCCGAAGGACAAGGGCGACCGCGACATGCTCGACGTGCTGGTCTCGATCAAGGACGAAGGCGGCAATCCCCGGTTCTCGGCCGACGAGGTCACCGGCATGTTCATCTCGCTGATGTTCGCGGGGCACCACACCAGCTCGGGGACCTCGGCGTGGACGTTGATCGAGTTGATCCGCCACCCCGATGTGTACGCCGAGGTGCTCGCCGAGCTCGAGGAGCTCTACGCCGACGGCCAAGAGGTGAGTTTCCATGCGCTGCGGTCGATTCCGAAGCTGGATAACGTGGTTAAGGAGACCCTACGGCTGCACCCGCCGCTGATCATCTTGATGCGGGTGGCCCAGGGCGAGTTCGAGGTCGAGGGTTTCCCGATCCACAAGGGCGACTACGTCGCCGCGTCCCCGGCGATCAGCAACCGGATCCCCGAGGACTTCCCCGATCCGGATGCCTTCAAGCCCGACCGCTACAACAAGCCCGAGCAGGCCGACATCGTCAACCGGTGGACCTGGATTCCGTTCGGCGCGGGGCGACACCGGTGCGTCGGCGCCGCCTTCGCCCAGATGCAGATCAAGGCGATCTTCTCGGTTTTGCTGCGCGAGTACGAATTCGAGATGGCGCAGCCGGCCGACAGCTACCACAACGACCACTCCAAGATGGTCGTCCAGCTCGCCCGGCCGGCAAAAGTCCGCTATCGCAAGCGCCAGAAGTAGGTTCTCCCATGGGATTCAGGATCGAAGCCGATCTGGATTTGTGTCAGGGCCATGCCATGTGCGAACTGGAGGCGCCGGACTACTTCCGGGTGCCCAAGCGGGGCAAGGTCGAAATCGTCGACCCCGAACCGCCCGAAGACGCCCGCGACGAAGTCGAGCGCGCGGTCGATTTGTGCCCAACGCATGCACTGTTCATCAGAGAGAAAGAAGACCAATAATGGCGTCACGCGAGGAACTCGAGGCATGGGTCGACCGCTGGCTGCAAGCCAACAAGGACTGCGAGAAGGCCGGTGACTGGCGGCCGTTGGCGGACTTCTACACCCAGGACGCCACCTACGGCTGGAACATCGGCCCCAAGGAAGACGTGATGTGCGTCGGCATCGACGAGATCCGCGACATCGCCCTCGGCCTGGAGATGGAGGGCCTGGAGAACTGGGTGTACGACTACCAGAAGGTGCTCATCGACGAGAAGCAGGGCGAGATCGTCGGCTTCTGGAAGCAGATCGTCAACAAGTCCGACGGCACCCAGGACGAGATCTACGGCATCGGCGGCAGTTGGTTCCGCCTCAACGCCGACAACCTCATCGAGTGGCAGCGGGACTTCTTCGACTTCGGTCATGTCGCGTACATGTTCGGCAAACTCATCGAATCCGGCGACCTCAGCTCCGGCATGCAGAAGCGGATCGAGCGCAGCATCGCCGGCGAGAAGCTGCCGGGCTACTACCCGCTCGGCCAGGCACCGGTGCCGATCTGGTGACCGGAGCCAGTGGCGGACCAACCAAGCATTTGATTTGTTGCACGCGCTATGCTGACGCGACAAGGGTGCCTGTGGCGCCCGTCACCAAGTTGTCCGGCATGAAGGGGCCGGCCAGCTCTGATCGATTCAAAGGCGAAATGGGGTCAGGACCATCGTGAAGACAAAAGGCGCACTGATCTGGGAGTTCAACCAGCCCTGGTCCATCGAGGAAATCGAGATCGGCGACCCGCAAGCGCATGAGGTCAAGATCCAGATGGAAGCGGCCGGCATGTGCCACTCCGATCATCACCTCGTCACCGGCGGAATCCCGATGGCCGGTTTCCCGGTGCTCGGCGGGCATGAGGGTGCCGGCATCGTCACCGAGGTCGGTCCGGGCGTCGAAGACATCGCCCCCGGCGACCACGTGGTGCTGTCCTTCATCCCGTCCTGCGGGCAGTGCCCGACGTGTCAGGCCGGCATGCGCAACCTGTGCGACCTGGGGGCCGGACTGCTCGGCGGTGCCGCGGTCTCCGACGGCACGTTCCGCATCCAGGCAAAAGGTCAGAACGTCTTCCCCATGACGCTGCTGGGCACGTTCTCGCCGTACATGGTGGTCCACCGCAGCTCCGTGGTGAAGATCGACCCGTCGGTCCCCTTCGAGGTTGCCGCCTTGGTCGGCTGCGGCGTCACCACCGGGTACGGCTCGGCGGTCCGCACCGCCGACATCCGGCCGGGCCAGGACGTCGCCATCGTCGGTGTCGGCGGGGTTGGCATGGCAGCGCTGCAGGGCGCCGTCAACGCCGGCGCACGCTACATCTTCGCGATCGACCCGGTCGAATGGAAGCGCGACCAGGCGCTGAAATTCGGTGCGACCCACGTCTATCCCGACATCAACGCGGCGCTGATGGGCATCATGGAGGTCACTTACGGGCTGATGGCCCACAAGGTCGTGGTCACGGTCGGGGAGCTGCACGGCGCCGACGTCGACAACTACCTCAACATCACCCAAAAGGGCGGCACCTGCGTGCTGACCGCCATCGGCAGCCTGCTGGACACCAACGTCAACCTCAACCTGGCGATGCTCACCCTGATGCAGAAGAACCTGCAGGGCACCATCTTCGGCGGCGGCAACCCGCAGTACGACATCCCGCAGCTGCTGTCGATGTACAAGGCCGGCAAGCTGAACCTGGACGACATGGTCACCACCCAGTACCGCCTGGAGCAGATCAACGAGGGCTACCAGGACATGCTGAGCGGCAAGAATATTCGCGGCGTCATCCGGTACACGGACGCCGACAGGTAACTGCCGCCCCAACCGACTGGGTCCCGAGTGACGGGGTTCGGGCATCTGCTGGCGCCGGGACGGATCGGCGCCATGACGGTGCGCAACCGCGTGGTCATGTCTCCGATGGAGACCATGTACGGCACGCCTGATGGGCTGCCGTCCGAGCGCACCCGCGACTACTTCGCCGCACGCGCCAAGGGCGGCGTCGGCCTGATCACGCTGGGCGCCACCGGGATCGACCACCAGCACCCGGAGACTCCCGGCGGGTTGCACCTGGCCACCGACGAATCGGTCGACGCGCATCGGGCGCTCGTGGAGGTGGTGCACGAGCACGGGGCCAAGATCCAGCCACAAATCGTGCATGCCGGTCCCGATGGCCTGGGGCCCGAGATCTTCGGTGTCACGTCATTGGGCCCGTCGGTGATTCCCTCCTACCTCACCGGGCACCCGTCGGTCGAGATCAGCAAGCAGCAGCTGTGCGGAGTGTTCGATTTGTTCAAGGCCGCGGCGCGGCGTGCCGTCGAGGCCGGGTATGACGGCATCGAGCTGCACGCCGCGCACGGCTACATGCTGCTGGGCTCCTTCCTTGCGCCGCAACGCAATCGCCGCACCGATGACTATCGCGGTGATTCGGTGCGCGGCCGGGCGCGGGTGGTCCTCGATGCGCTGGCCGCGATCCGTTCCGAGATCGGTGACGCCCTGCCGATCACGCTGCGCATCTCGGGCTACGAACGGGTCGCGGGTGGCCGGCCGATCTTCGAGACCGCGCAGCTGGCGCCGGAATTCGTGGCCGCGGGTGTCAACGCGTTCCACGTCAGCGGCGGGGTGATCGACCGGTTGGTGACCGGGATGGTCAACGGTGCCGACGACGGCGACGGGCTCAACGTCGGGGCCGCGGCCGCGGTCAAGCAGGTGGTCGACGTGCCCGTGATCGCCGTCGGCCGCATCCACGATCCGGCGCGGGCGGAACGAATTCTGGCCGACGGACGCGCCGATTTCATCGCGATGGGCCGCCCGCTGCTGGCCGACCCCGAGCTGCCGCGCAAACTGCACGACGGGCAGGCACACCGGATTCGCAAGTGCATCTCCTGTGAAAACTGCATCGATGCAATGGAACTGCGCTTCTCTGTCGACTGCGCCGTCAATCCACGCACCGGCAAGGAGCGCGAAATGGCGGCGACTCCCGCCGCGCGCACCAAGCGCGTGGTGGTGATCGGCGGCGGGCCCGCCGGGCTGGAGGCCGCCCGGGTGGCCGCCGAACGGGGACACCGCGTCACGCTTTTCGAACGCAGCGCCGCGTTGGGCGGCGCGCTGCGCTGGGCGGCGGTTCTGCATCCGGAGAATGAGCCTTTCCTGCGCTACCTGCGCGAGGAGATCAAGCTCAGCAGCGTGGAAGTCCGCCTGGGTCAATCGGTTTCGTCTCAAGACGTCGTCGATGCCGGCCCGGATGCGGTGGTGGTGGCGACCGGCGGCAGGGTCGCCGTGCCGGCGATCCCCGGATCCGATCTACCGCACGTACACACGGGGCCCGGGTTGCGCGAATTGCTGGGTGGGCGAGCCGAATCCGGTGCACCGGCCTGGCAACGGCTGGGGGCTTCCGCGCTGGGCGGGTGGCGGCAGCGGCTGGTGCGGCCTGCCGCGGTCCGGATGGTCAGCCGCGCCTGGATGCCGGTCGGACGTCGGGTCGCCATCATCGGCGGTGACCTGGTCGCCCTTGAACTGGCCGAATTCCTGGCGAGCCGGGGCCGGCTGGTGTCGATACTCGAATCCGGAAAAAGCATCGCCCCGGAGGTGGGCAACAAACGCAAGACTGAACACATGGATCGCCTCGACCGGCTGGGCGTCACCGTGCATGTGCGGGCCACCGTGGATCGGATCACCCCCGAAGCGGTGGTGTTCACCCCGGCCGGTGGCACCGCCCGGCAGCTGGAGGCCGACAGCGTCGTGCTGGCCGGCACGGTCGAACCCGACGCCACGATGTTCGACGCGCTGGTCGCCGCCCTGCCCGGCGTCCAGGTGCACGCCGCCGGCGACTGCACCGGGCTCGGGCTGATCCGCAAAGCCACCGAGGAAGGCGCGCGCGCCGCGTGCGCAATCTAGTGACAGGAGAGATAACCATGACGCAAACCGCCCAATCCCCGGCACTGACCGCGTCGCAGTCCTCATGGCGCTGCGCACAAGCCAAAGATCGGGACGGCTGGCTGGCGCTGATGACCGACGATGTGGTCATCGAGGACCCGATCGGCAAGTCCGTCACCAACCCCGACGGCACCGGCGTGCGCGGCAAGGCAGCCGTCGGCGAGTTTTTCGACAACAACATCGCCAAGAACCAGCTGACTATCACTTGCGAGGAGACTTTCCCGTCGAGCTCACCCGACGAAATCGCTCATATTCTGGTGCTGCAGAGCAAGTTTGAGGGCGGCATGACCAGTAAGGTGCGTGGCGTGTTCACCTACAAGGTCAACGAAGCGGGACTGATCACCAACATGCGGGGCTACTGGAACCTCGACGTCATGGAGTTCGGCCAGGAGGACTGACGCGGGCGCGGCCCGAGGCGAAAACCTTGTCGCCCCTATGCTGGGGCCATGGCGTCGATCTTCACCAAGATCATCAACCGTGAACTTCCCGGCCGCTTCGTCTACGAGGACGACGACGTCGTCGCGTTCTTGACGATCGAGCCCATGACCCAAGGGCACACGTTGGTGGTGCCGCGGGCCGAAATCGATCAGTGGCAGGACGTCGACGGCGCGACGTTCGCCCGGATCATGAGCGTGAGTCAGCTCATCGGCAAGGCCGTGTGCAAGGCCTTCAAGACTGAGCGGGCGGGGGTGATCATCGCCGGGCTGGAGGTGCCTCATCTACATGTGCACGTGTTCCCCACCCGCCGCCTGAGCGACTTCGGTTTCGCCAACGTCGACCGCAACCCGTCACCGGAGTCCCTGGACGAGGCGCAGGCCAAAATCAAGGCCGCCCTGGCTCAATTGGCGTGAACCGGTTCCTGCGCCGGCACTTCGCTGACGCGCGGCAGCGTGACGCGGAAACAGCAGCCCTCCCCGGGCGCGGTCGTCACCGTGACGGCGCCGCCATGCGCACGCACCAGCGAGTCGACGATCGATAGCCCCAGTCCGGTACCGCCGCTGGCACGTGCCCGCGACGAGTCGGTGCGATAGAAGCGTTCGAACACGCGCGACGCGTCCTGCTCGGTCATGCCGGGACCCTTGTCGGCCACTTCGAGCACGGCGTCGTCCCCCTCGGTGCCGACCCGGACGGTGACGTCGGCGCGCTCGGGGGTGTGCTGCAAGGCATTCGCGACCAGGTTGCTCAGCACCTGTCGGATCCGCGGTTCGTCTCCGAGCACCTCCGGGGTGCCAGGGCCGTCGAGCACTTCCATGGCAATGGTGCGTTTGGGGTCCATCGCCTGCGCGTCGTGCACGGCGTCGCTGGCCAGCGCCAGCAGGTCGACCCGGTTGTGCTCAAGCGGTCGCTGCACATCCAGGCGGGCCAACAGCAGCAGGTCGTCGACCAGCAGCCCCATCCGGCTGGCTTCGCTTTCGATGCGCGACAACAGCATGGCGACGTCGCGCGCGGCGCCCTGCCGATACAACTCCGCGAAGCCCCGGATGGTCGTCAGCGGGGTGCGCAGCTCGTGGCTGGCGTCGGTGATGAACCGCCGCATCCGCTCCTCGGAACCGCGGGCCTTCTCGGCCGACGACTCCGAGGACGCGAGCGCTTCCTGGATCTGCGCAAGCATTCCGTTGAGGGCGAGGGACAGCCGGCCGACCTCGGTGCGGGGATCACGTTCCGGGACACGGCGATCCAGCTGGCCGGCGGCTATCGCCGCGGCAGTTTGTTCGACCTCGGACAGCGGCCGCAGGCTGCGCTGCACGACCGCGAAGCCGGCGATGCCGACCACGACCAGCACCGCCACCCCGATGCCGATCTGCAACCAGACCAGCGAGCTGACGGTGTGCTGGACATCGGACAGGTCGATCGCCACGGTCGTCAGGCCGTGCGGGCCGCGCACCGACACCGCGCGCCACTGGATGTCGGACCCGTTGACCGACGGCAGCGTCGTCGGATTGGGGCCGACGTCGTTGTTGGGCGGCAATGCCGGTTCGGAGTTGCGGTCGTTGATGGCGGTGAACGGGGTGCCGTCGATACCGACGCCACGCACGTAGAACTTCGACGGTGGCCGGCCGGGGTCGGGGCCCTCGTAGGGCGGCGCTGACTGTCGCCGCGGGTTCTGCGCCCAACCGCGCGACGCGTCTAGCAGCGTCTGGTCGATCCGGGCGACCAGGCTGTGCCGCAGGATCGACGTGACCGCGATGCCCGAGACTGCCAGCCCGCACGCCACCAGCACTAGGGTGGCGGCGACCAGCCCTACCCGGAGCGGCAATCCACGTCGATGCTGTTTGGCCATGTGAATGATTCTTCGCTAACGCTGATGACCGAGCGCGGGCTCAGCGTGGTTCCCGCAACACATAGCCCACTCCACGCAGGGTATGCAGCAGCCGCTTCTCGCCGGTATCGATCTTGCGACGCAGATACGACACGTAGGACTCGACGACATTGACGTCACCTCCGAAGTCATATCGCCACACGTGGTCGAGGATCTTGGGCTTGCTCAAGACCGTGCCCGCGTTGATCACAAAGTAACGCAGCAGCGTGAACTCGGTCGGCGAGAGGGAGACCGGTTCGCCGGCCTTCCACACCTCGTGGGTCTCCTCGTCGAGTTCGATGTCGGCGAAGGTCAGCCGGGCGCTGCGGGGCTCCGCTCCGCCCTTGCCGGCGCGCCGGAGGATGACCCGCAGCCGGGCGACGACTTCCTCCAGGCTGAAGGGCTTGGTCACGTAGTCGTCGCCGCCCAGGGTCAGGCCGGCGATCTTGTCCTGCAGTGAATCGCGGGCCGTCAGGAACAGCGCCGGGGCGTCGATGCCGTCGGCACGCAGACGCCGCAGCACCCCGAATCCGTCCATGCCGGGCATCATCACGTCCAGGATCACCGCGTCGGGGCGGGCTTCCCGGGCCCGATCCAGGGCTTGGGCGCCGTTGGTCGCGGTGTAGACCTCGAACCCCTGGAACTTGAGGCTCACCGAGAGCAGCTCGACGATGTTGGCCTCGTCGTCGACGACGAGGACGCGAGCCTCCGGTTTCGTTTCACTTGGGGTTGCCGCGGTCATCAGGTTCTGCCTCTTGTTGAACGTTTCCTATGTGAATCTTGTGTGGTTGCTGAAAGCTCAGTGCCAACCCTCTGAGTGTAGTCTGCCAGGAATCATCACATCGGCTTGGACCTGCGCGGGTCAACGGGGTCGCGTCGCGAATAAACTCGTGGGATGAACCTCGCCGCACGGATCGTCTTGGCCGCGACCGCCCCGGCCCGCGTCGGGCTCGCCGCCGCGGACGCCGGCCTGACCGTCGCCACCGCGGCGGTGGGTCTGGCGAAACGGGCGCTGGGTGATAGTGGGACCGGCGGAACGAACGCCATGACTTCCATGCTGGGAATCGACGACGCGATCGTTCGCGCCAACCGGCTCGCCCGGCTACTGGACGACGACGCGCCTCTGGGACGGGCCGTGGCGCCGGAGGGACCGATCGACCGGCTGCTGCGCCCGGGCGGGTTGGTCGACATGCTGACGTCGGACGGCGGTCTCCTGGACCGCCTGACCGAGGAGGGCGGAGGCCTACACCGCACGCTGCAGCCCGGCGGCCTGGCCGATCAGCTTGTCTCCGAGGACGGGTTGATCGAGCGACTGCTGGCCGAGGATGGGCTGGCCGACCGGCTGCTCAGCGAGGGTGGCCTGGTCGACAAGCTGACGGCGAGGAACGGGCCGCTGGACCAGCTCGCCGACGTCGCCGACACTCTGGCGCGACTGACGCCCGGGATGGAAGCGCTGGAGCCCGCGATCGGCACGCTGCAGGACGCCGTCGTCGCGCTCACCATGGTGGTCAACCCGCTGAGCAACATCGCCGACCGCATCCCGCTGCCGGGCCGGCGGCGCCCTTCGTCCCGGGCGGTGCGCTCAACGCGCGTCATCGACGGCGGCGAGTGACCGATTAGGCTTGGACCGGCTTGATCCCGCCTCCTTAGCTCAGTGGTAGAGCACTCGCCTTGTAAGCGAGCGGTCGTCAGTTCAATCCTGACAGGGGGCTCCCTAGCTGAACGTGCGACGTCTACCTGGGCCGGTAGGCATCACCGCCGGTCGGCGCTGTCAGATTCCGGCGCAGATATGGATGAATGGAATCGGCGCGCAGATGCTGGCCGAGACGTATGGCCTGGGGCCGTAGTAGCCACCCCAGGCGGGCGGCGGAGGTGGCGGTGGAGCCGCCGGTGGCGGCGCTACTGGTTGGGCCGCCTGCGCGAGAACCACACAGGTATCGGATGGTGCGTCGTAGACCGTGCCTTCGCCACATTCAGCGGCCCTCCCTATCGCCGGCGATAGGGACGTCATGGTGACCGCCAGCGTGAATACGGCTGGGCCGATGAGTGCCAAACGGTTAGCTATGCTGAGCATCACATGTCTCCGTGCAGGGAGATCGTAGCCCTGACCCTGTTGCTACGGAAGAGGCCGAAGTAGCCTTATTGACGCGAACTCAACCCAAAACCAGTCGGCGAGTTCGGGGGCTCCGCACGCCAATTTTCCTGGCCGGGCGAAGGCGACCACCACCCCGATTATGGCGGGCCGGGGACGCCTTCCAGATCTCGGTGGATACCTTGCAGGTCCCCTTGGATGCCTTGCAGCTTTCCCTCGATTGCCTGCAGATCGGAGAGAGCGCTCTGGTAGGCCGGCGACAAGTCAGCCGGGGTGGCAGGTTGAGACTGAGGGCAGTACGCGACGATGGCGCCCGCGGTGACTTCGGTGCTTTGGTTGGCGTCCCAAATCGACGATCGCTGCACGAATTCGACCGCGTCGGCGAAATTGGGTTGGCGCGCCAGGAAGTCGCAGACCGCATGACCCTGGGTTATCACGTATTCGCGGCTGGGGACCGGTACGCCTTCGTGCTTCAACGCGGCGATGAACGCCGCGTCGGCTATCTCGATGCGCGAAGTAGGTGCTTGCGGCGCAACGGGTTTGGGTGCGGGCGCGGCCGACGGCGGCGTTTCCGCCTGCTGCGCCGGTGAATCCTGGCGGTGGACCGAAAACATCACCACCACTGCGGCGGCGACGGCCACCAGAGATAGCGGCAACGCCGCGAGCAGGCCCAGGTGCCACGGCACGCCCTTACGCCGGCGAAGCGTGGTGCCGATTCTGCCGCCGGCCGACCCGGTGTTGGCGGCAGCATCGGTTTCGTAGGCTTTCGCCGCAGCGGGAAGAGGCGCCCCGGTGCTGTGGGCCAGGAGCTCGTCGAGCAGTTCGTCCACCTCTCGGGACGACGGCTCGCCGCCGTGCTCTCGGACCGCTCGTCGCCCGAGCGCGATGCGCCGCAATTCTGAATCGATGGTCTCGCGGTCGCGCATATAACCAGTTTGAGCGCGTCAGGACGACGTCACAAGCCCCGGTCAATACGGGCCGATGACGGCGCACCCGCACGGCCACCACGCAGCGTTCTTGACGCCGCCGCGAGCGCCGCCGAGCACGGGGAGACCCGCTGGGAGCCGGCCGCCGCACCGGCAATTTGGACCTCTTGGATGCCCCGTCGAGCTGGCGCAACGCCCAGGCCCGGATTCCGTAATCGTGCTGGTCAGCGGAGGCAGTCGAGAGTCCTTTGGTCGCTCACCAGCCTTGGAGGCATGAAAAACCCTCTGGCGCAGTCGATTACAGTTTATAGCCACCGCACGTGGTACGCTTGCCCGGGATGCCCGTCGGCATCCGTTCAAAATGAGAGAAGTTGAAGGTATGACACAGGGAACTGTGAAGTGGTTTAACAGCGAAAAAGGCTTCGGTTTTATCGCTCCGGACGGCGGCGCGGCAGACGTGTTCGTCCACTACTCGGAAATCCAGGGCAACGGCTACAAGTCGCTGGAGGAAAACCAGCGAGTTGAGTTCAGCGTCGAGCAGGGGGCCAAGGGTCCGCAGGCAGTCGGAGTGACCGCCGTCTAGTGCGAGTTCTACTCCGTGTGGGCTGGTGGGGGGTTCCCCACCAGCCCACAGCACGTTAAGGGGTCCCCGGCCTGCTTCCGCCAGGGCCTACAAGGCCGCGGTTTTTGGGGTCGATGAATGCCAGGCGCTCGACGCACCGTCTTTGCGTACTCTGGCGTGTAGATTGGTGGCAGCAGTCCGTGTCCGCGCTGCTGATTAGCCAAATTCTTGTGGAGATGAGCAGATCCACGAATCGATCGCTCTTCGCCCCAAGCCAACCACGTTTGGGCTGAAGCCAAACTAACGTGAGGACCCGCTCCATGACATCGTCCGATTTGTTTTCACATCGCTACGAGCCCGAGGTCGTGTCAGCTCCCAGTCGCGATGCAGAACCGGTGCAACTTCCGACTTTCTCCGACCGACCCAATAGCGATTCCGCCGCTCCGAAACCCTGAGTGTCTGAGCGCGATCCCGGCTGACGGCCGGCCACCCGCGGCGTGAACGCGACGACCGCCGACCTCGGGTTTTCCGATCGCCGCCCCACCGCGCTCCGTCGCCTACTGAGCCGGAGGTGGAACGGGACCCGGCGGCGGTCCGTCCGGCGGGGGCGGTGGAGCCGGTGACCGGTGCGTGCAGTCCGGCACGAAAATCAGCACGCCCCCGACCATCGTCCAACCGATCGCGCATCCCGGCGGCAGCAGAGGGCGGGTACCGGGCGCAGCGATCAGCACCGTCACCGTCGCGGTAAGCAGCGCCGGACGAATGAGACGGGACATGAACTTGGTCGTTGCCGGGGCCGCTCGGCGAATCCCGTTCCGTCTCTCGGTCGGTTCAGCCGCGGCGTCACACATGTAGCTTGTCCACTCTGCTGGGAAGGTAATTCTCAAGTCTGGAATAAGCCGCGGCCACCCGCAACTCGTGGGGATTTCCCGGTCCCCCCGAGATTTCGCCAGTTTCCACTCGGCGTGAAGCTGGTTACCCTCAACGAGATTTCGCACTTCAGGGATGCCTTGAGGCCACTACCTAAGGCGATCTACCTCCGCCGATACGGGCCACGGCATTGCTGTCAGGCGGTCAGATGCGAAAGACTATTCAGGGCAATCGACGGAAGTGACCACCAGTGAGCCGCAACTCTACAGTCGCTCCGATCGCGCCGGTGTTTCTCGGCGCCATCATGTTCGCAGTCATCGGCTGTTCGGCCCCCGGGGCGAAGCCCAACGCGACGGCGGTGACCGCTTCAACCGCAGCGACGGCGGGCGCCGCGCCGCTCGCGTCGAGAACCGTTGCCGCAGCACCTAATCCGCCCCAAGGAGCGCAGCCCCAACTGGCATCGGACCCGGCCCAGTTGGCGGACGACCTCGTCGCGGACGAGCGCGCGCTGCGTGACCCGTCGACGGCGGAGCCGGCACTGACGGCGGCGGCGCACCGCGAGCAGGCCGCGTACCGCGCCATTGGGCGGCACCCTGAATGGGACTCGATCACCCGGCCGCGCATCCCGCCGGAGCTAAGCGGCGTCTACGACCGTAACCTCGATGCCCGTCGCCAGCTTCAGGCGATGACGCCCGCGAAAGACACACTGCCCGCGTGGCGGATCGAACCTCCCGTGCCCGCTGACGAGCTGACGAATGACTACCACGCGGCGGAAGCGGAGACCGGCGTCGGCTGGAACTACCTGGCCGCGATCAACTTGGTCGAGACCCGCTTCGGCAGCATCAACGGCGCGAGCACGGCCGGCGCGCAGGGCCCCATGCAGTTCTTGCCGTCGACGTTCGCCACCTACGGCCAGGGCGGCGATATCAATTCGCCTCGCGACAGCATCATGGCGGCGGGCCGCTTCCTGGCCGCCAACGGCTTCGCCAGCGACCCCGACCGCGCCATTTACGGCTACAACCACGCACACGAATACGTCCAGGCGGTCGATCAATACGCCGCGCTGATCGCAGCCGACCCGGCCGCGTTCCCCACCTACTACCGGTGGGACGTCTATTACGTCACCACCGCCGGCGACGTGTTGCTCCCGGTCGGTTACGCGGCGCCGTCACCGATCCCGGTCGGGGAATACCTGGCGACCCACCCGCAGTAAGGCCTCGTGCGCACGAGTGATTCGTGAAGCGCCGCAAGGGATTTCGTGCACAACCTGCCGTGTACGGCCGCCGCTACGCTCGGTCCTTCTTGCGGGCCAGAAACGCTCGCATGTGTTGTTGGGGCTCTCCGGTCAAGAACGCCAGACCGAACTGCTCGATGCTGTCCTCGATCGCCCCGTGGACCGTCATGTCGAACCACTTGTTGAGCAGGCGCTTTTGCTGCCGGACCGCGTGCGGGCCGAATCCGGCGAGTTTCGCAGTGAGTTCGGCGATGCGAGAGTCGAGCGCGTCGGCGGCAACCACCTCATGCACCAAACCCCACGTGACGGCCGTGTCCGCGTCGATTGTCTCACCGGTCAGCAGGAGCCACGCCGCGTGCGACGCCCCGATCAGCGCGGGCATCAAGGCCGAGTGGATCACCGAGGGGATGCCGACCGCCACTTCCGGCATGCCGAATGTCGCCCCGGATTCGGCGACCCGCAGATCGCAGCACATCGCGACCTCGAGCCCACCGCCGAGGCAGTACCCGGCCAGCCGGGCGATGACGGGGACGGGACATTCGCGGATCGACTCGCACAGGGTTGCGAGCCGACGGATGAACGCCTCGGCGCTTGACCGGTCCAGGTTGACCATCTCGTTGATGTCGGCGCCCCCGATGAACGCCGCGTCCCCCGCCCCGCGCAGCACGACCACCCGGACGTCACCATCGCCGTCGACGGCGCGGAATGCCTGTGTCAACTCCTCCACGGCGCGCGTGCCGACGATGTTGAGCCGTTTCGAATTGGTCAGCTCGATGGTGAGTAGGCCGCCGTCACCACCGACCCGGACGAACCGCTTCTCCATCGCGTTCACGCACCCCTCATAGGTACTTCAGGGCGATGTCTTGGAGGTGAGCGCGCATCTTTTGGCCGGTCGCCTTCTCCAGCTTGATCCCCAGCTCGCCCGCGAGGTTGACGAAGCCCATCAGCAGCAGGATTTCTCCGTCGGGCTCATCGATCACGTTCTCGACGAGCCGGTTCCAGGCGAATTCGTTGCCGCTGTCGGACGTCCAAGCCGTCATCACGTCGATGGCTCGGCGGACGTTCTCTCGCACATCCATTCCCGGAGCCTGCCACGCCCCCCCGATTGCCGCCCGCCAACGGCGCGCCGGCTAAGCCGGCGGACCGTCAGTAGAGCGGAACCCAGACGCCCATGTACCAGAACCCCCAACCGCCGAACTGCCAGTTGAAGACCGGGATGGCGGTGTAGGAGTCGTACTGGAACGGCCCGAAATCGACCTGCGCGACGGCGACATCACGCTGCGGCCCGGACCATGGTCGGTTCCAGCCGCCGGGAGGCGGCGGACCGTCCCAACCCCCTGGAGGCGGCGCGCCGACCCAGTGCGGCGGCTGGTGGCCGGGGGCCGGACCGTCGTTCCAGCCGTGACCCCGCGGCGGGGGTGGCGGCGGTGCCCCGTGGTCGACGATGCTGAAGCCCGCTCGCGCATCGCCGGGCCCGCCTACCTGGGCGTTACCGCTGACGTACGTCCCGCGCGGAACGTAAGGCTGATGCGGAGGCTGGGTGCTCGGCGGGTTGAGGGCCTGCCTGCCCTGCGGCGGCGGCGGGTTTTGCTCGCTCGCCGGCGCGTTGGGTTGTCCACCCGGCCCGTTCTGATCGTGATCACCCGGCTGGTTGCCCGGCCCGCCCTGCTGCGGGTACTGCCCGTGGTCGTTGGGCGCCGGCGAGTTCTGCCCGCCCTGCTGGGGGTTGTTCTGCCCGCCCTGCTGCGGGTACTGGTTGGGCGCCGGCGAGTTCTGCCCACCCTGCTGCGGGTTGTTGTTCTGTCCGCCCTGCGGTGGGTTCTGCCCGTGCCCACCCTGGGGAGGATTGTCTTGGCCACCCTGCGCGCCGCCGGGCCCGCCCTGCTGCCCACCGGGCCCGCCCGGCTGCCCGCCGGGCCCGCCCGGCTGCCCGCCGGGTCCGCCGGGGTTGCCCCCGCCGCCACCGCCACCGCCGCCGCCATGGCAGCCAGGGCACGGCGGCGGTGGGTCGAGCGGAGCCGCGAAGGCCGAACCCGCGTTCAAAGTAACCGCGGACATGCTCAGGCCCGCCGCGACGGCCGCCGCGCTGACGACACGTTTCATAGACATAGCTGCGTCCCCTCTTGGGTCTCGGTCGCCTGCACTACGGGCAGGTCACGTCCAACTCGAAAGACTTGGTTACCTGCTGCGGTTGCTGCGGGTTGCTCATGTCGAGCCCGGTCGCGGTGCCCTTGATTGCGTAGGTCTTCCCGTTGACCGCGGCTCCCGCGTTGCCCCCTTGATTGGGGGCCGCGTCAGAAAAGCCGAGCGTGATGCCGTTGACACTGCCGAGTCCGACCGAGTGCACGATGGGCGGGTTGGCGTTGCTGACCACGGCGCCGACCCCCGCCGTCGGGTCACCGATGCCGATGTTGGTGTTGTCGCCCGCCGGCGTGCACGTGACCTGGCCGCTGACGTTCTGAGTCTGACCGTCGACGATGACCTGCGGGCCGGCCGCTGACGGCGACGAGGAACCCGACGATCCAGTGCTTGACTTGTTACTCGAACAGCCGGCGCACGCCGCGACCACTACGGCCACGCCCGCCACGCCGACGACGATCCCACGCTTCACTACTGCTCTCCCTCGTGTCGCTGGTGTCGCACTAACGAACTCATTGGCCTCGTCAACCTAGCGAGCCCCGGCCAGTGCCGCGGCGCGCGGATACCCGTTAGCCGCAAGTTACAAACGCTGTGTTAAAGGAGGGCAGACGCGGTTGACTGTCAAGGGAGAACGCGTAACCCCCACCTGCCCAGCAGCGGGTCGATGAGCGTGAAGTAGGTCGTGTAGTCGTCGCCGTCGGGTGAGGACATCAACAGACCCACGGCACTCACGGTGCCGTCCGGGTTCTTCACGAAACCCGGACTGCCGCTGTCGCCATTGAGGCTGAACACGCTGGCTTCGACAACGTCACCGTCTACGTGTGTGACGGAACCACAGGTCTCACCGGTGACCGCGCCAAATTTGCAGAAAGGCATGCCTTCGCGAATTTGGTTAGCGCTCAACACATCCCGGACAGTGTACCGTCCGCCGACATCTCCGAGGGGCGCTCCCACGCTCGGGCCGAGGAGGATGATGGCGGCGTCCCTCGTGTCGCCCTCTTTCTCGCTGGCGGTGATTTTTCCGAGCGGTACGTCATTGCCGTATGTCCACTGCGAGCCGTCGTGGGCGTCGCAGTGGCCGCTGGTCATCAGATAGTAGCTGCCGTCATTGCCCTGCGCCGCGAAACCCGATGTGCACGAGCTGTTTTCGTCTTCGACCTTGATGCCCGGCGTGACGTGCGCATCGGCCTGCGCCGGGTTCGCCAGCGCCGTCGCGGCGACGAGCACAGCACCGACCAAGCCCAAACCTCGCAACCACCGCAATGCCACGCCGCCTCTCTTGATGTGTCGGCAGCATGCTAACAGCGCGAGCGGGTTTCGGCTGCCTGGGCGCCAAGTGCGGGCGCACACCTGACCTAGACCGAATTGACATGAGCGACAAAACTTTTAGCGAATACCCTGTCGGACAACGACTTTAACCCTAGGCCGACGGACTGATCAGTCGCCCAGATGCCGGGCGAGGAACCCCAGGACGGCGTCGGCGAAGATGTCGTTGCGATCGCCGGCGACCATGTGTCCGGCACCGCGTACGTCGGTGAATTCGACCTGCGGAAAGCGCGCCAGGAATTCGTCCGCGCGTTCCTGGCTGACGAGGTCGCTCATCTGACCCCGAATCAATAGCATCGGCACGCCGCTGCCCAAGATGGTGTCGACGGCCGCATGCATGCGGTCGGGGTCGGTGACCTCGAATGGGGGATACGCGGCGGTGCCGCTGATGAACTGGGGATCCCAGTGCCAGTACCAGCGATCGCCACGGCGGCGCAGATTCGTGGTCAGTCCGTCTAAGTCGGTTGGGCGCGGGCGGTGTGGGTTGTATTGGGCGATCGCGTCAGCGACTTCGTCAAGTGAGGCGAAGCCCGATTCCACCCGATCGGACATGAAGGCGTGTATCCGATTGGCTCCGGACTGGTCCATGTTCGGCACGATGTCGACCAACACAACCGCGCTGGCGATGCCCGGGGAAATCTCACCCGCGAGCAGCATCGAGGTGAACCCGCCCAGAGAGGCACCGACCAGTACCGGCTGCGGTGGCAGCGTGCCCAGCACCTCCTGGACGTCGCCGGCGAAGCTGACGACGCGGTAGTCGCCTTCGTCGGACCAGTCGGATTCGCCGTGGCCGCGCAGGTCGACGGTGACGGATTGCCAGCCACGCTGTGCGACGGCTGCGGCAGCCTTGCCCCAGGAGCGACGGGTCTGCCCGCCGCCGTGCAGGAACACCACGGCGCGCGCTCGAGGATCGCCCAGGCGGTCGGCGACGATGCGTACGCCGCCGGGTCCCTGGATCGAAAACGGTTCCACTGCCATGGGCATCAGGTGATACTAAGCCGCTTCGGCGCCGACCCGGTGTCGAAGCGGCTCCAATACGATGCAGCGGGGCGTCCAGAGGAGAAACCGATGCAGCTTGCCGAGTACATGTCCTTGGACGCGACCGCGTTGGCCGAACTGGTCGACCGCAAGCAGGTCACGCCGGCCGAACTCCTCGCGTTGGCGCGTCAGCGAGCGGACGCAGTGAATCCGCGGTTGAACGCGATCGTCCGCCGCCTCGGCGATGTGGCGGACCGGCAGGCCGCCGACCCGGGCCTGCGCGGACCGTTTGCCGGTGTGCCCTTCGTGATCAAAGACCTTGCTCAGGAGTACCGCGGCTTTCCGACCTCGAGCGGTTCGCGTTCGCTGGCCAACGACGTGGCCGACCAACACGCCCTGGTGACTCAGCGGTTCCTGGACGCGGGATTGGTGATCTTCGCAATGACCAACACCCCGGAGTTCGGGGCCAAGGGCGTGACGGAATCGGATTACTGGGGCCCGGCCCGCAACCCGTGGAACACCGAGCACACTCCCGGCGGTTCGTCGGGTGGATCCGGCGCAGCGGTCGCGGCCGGGATCGTCCCGGCGGCCGGGGCCAACGACGGCGGTGGATCGATCCGCATTCCCGCCGCCTGCAACGGGCTGGTCGGACTCAAGTTCAGCCGGGGGCTGTCGCCCTACGGCCCGCAGACCGGCGAGCCGATGTTTGGGATGGTGACCCAGGGGGTCGTATCACGCACCGTGCGCGACAGCGCCGCACTGTGTGACGCAATCGTCGGCCGCGATCCGCACGCCGCCTACGAAGTTGCCCTTCCGCGAGGCACTTTCGCCGACCACATCAAGCGCCGGCCAGGCGAGCTGCGCATCGGATACTCGTGGTCCTCGGCGATCAACCCCCATCCCGACCGGGAAGCCGTCGCCGCGGTGGAACGGGCGGTGGCGCTCCTCAGCGACCTGGGGCACCGGGTCGAGGAGGTTCCACCCCCCTACGACGACGCCGCCCTGGCGCGGGACTTTCTCACCATCTGGTTCGCGCAGCTCTATCAGCACGTTGCCGACGCCAGACAACGCAACGGCGCCCGCGACCGCGATTTCGAGGCCGACACCTTGGCCGTGAGTGAACTCGCCCGCGCCACCGGCGTTCTGGCGCCCATTCTTGCGTTGGAGAACAGAAACAATCACATCCGATCCCTGTCGACGTTCCACGAGACCTTCGATTGCTTGTTGACGCCGACCCTGGCGACGCCGCCCCTTCGCGTCGGGGCCACGGCGACGCCGCGCCCACTGCAACAGGTGGCACGCCTCGCCAGTAAGCTCCGGGCGGGAAAAGTGATGGCACACAGCGGAATTCTCGACCAACTGATCCAGGAAAGCCTGGGCTGGGTGCCCTACACGCAACTCGCCAACATCACCGGGCGCCCCGCGATCAGCGTGCCCCTGCATTGGACAGCGGCCGGGCTTCCGCTCGGTGTGCAGTTGGTGGGGCGCCTGGGCGCCGACGGTGATCTACTCCAGCTGGCAGCCCAGCTCGAAGAAGCCGGCCCCTGGGCGCACCGGTATCCGGCGCCCGCGTGACTAACTCGGGGACCCGGGCTGGTCCCCCGGCGCGTGATCGCCCCGCCACAACCTGGCGAACCGCCGGGCCACGTCGCCAAGCCGATACCCGGCTCGTTGCGAAGCGTTGATCCTGCCGAGGGCCTGTTTGCCCTCCGCGGCGTAGTCCTCGACCGTTTCGTCGCCTTCTTCAGCGCGCATCCTCAACCTCCGGTCCTCATCAAGCTGCTTGTGTCCGCGCCTAACGCTCGGACGGTTCCGACGGCGTCAAACGCTCCGGCGGATCTGCCGGTGCGAGCCGTTCAGGTGTTTCCGTCGGCGCCGGCCGCTCGGGTGTCTCGCTCGGAGTACCCCGCTCCGGCGGCTCGCTTGAGTCCGTCATTCAGCCCTCCGATCGGCTCAGAGTTGCCTACCCGCCAACCCCGGGGATCGAAACGCCTACGGCCTCTCCCACACCGACGCCCGGTCAGGACACCGGTTCCTTGCTGGCCTTCACCGGCGTGGTGCTCGGCGGCAGCTTGAGCAGGTTGCCGTGGAGGCTGCCCCGCGCGGTGCGCGCGGCAACCAGCAGCCAGGTGAACAACAGGCCGGCGTACGCGATGACCGCGGCCACCCGGAACGCGGGCAGGTGCGTGTGGCCGGCGAGCTGGGAGGTACCCGTGACAAAGGTTCCGACCGGGAAGGTCAGACTCCACCACGTCAGGGCGAACGGCATGCCGCGCCGCAGGGTGCGCACGGTAAGCGCGGTGGCCAGCGCGATCCACAACACCGCGAAGCCCCACACCGGAACTCCGTACAGGATAGCGAAGGCATTCATGTCCTCGGCCACTTCGGGGCCAACGGCCAGCCCGGCGCTGGCACCCAAAAGTCCTGCGGCGGTGATGGATTGGCCGAGGGGACCCAGGACGATCCACAGCGTTGGCACCCGCGCGGAACCCGAGGTGCCATAGAGGGTCAGGCGCGCCCAGATCATGGCGATGATGTTCAGGGAAGCCAGCAACGACAGCCCGAACATCGCGTAGCAGCCGTACAGCATGGTTTCGCGCCCGGTGCCCGCCGATATGTGCGGCAGCAGCAGCGCACCGGTTGCCGCGGTCACCATGGGCGGAACCACGGGCATGAGCCAGCCACCGAATGCCGCGTCGGGCTCGACGTTGTGCTGGGTGAACATCAAGAACGGAATGCTCACCGCGGTGAACAGCCCGCCCAGCGTGCCCGCGGTCCACAGCACCCAGTCCAGGTCGACGGCGATGCGTTCGCCCAGCAGATCCCTGCCGACCAACACCGCTCCGCCGCCGACCGTCATCAACGCCATCGGGGCGGCGCCGTAGAAGTGGGCCATCTGTGGATTGCGCGCGTGCGTGCGCGCGACGGTGGGGTGGCGCAACCAGTGCCCCCCCACCAGGACGATCAGCACCACAAGCAGGACGGCGGCCATCACCCAGACCACTTGGGCGAACGCGCGCAATCCCGCCACGTGCACGGGCAGGGTGGCGCCGGCGATGGCCACGATCCCGGTGCCCATCACCGAGGCGAACCAGTTGGGTCCGATGTTGCCCAGTACCTCGACCCGGGTCTGCGGCGACGGCGCGCCGTCCGGGTTGATGGTGGTCATAGCTGAAAAACCCTACTGCGCCGCGCCGAACCGGGCGGGCATCCCGCTTACACTCCAACGGTGATGCATCCGGCGCCCACGACAAGGCAGGCAATCACCAGGGTCCCGCTCATGGTCGGGATTGCCGTGGTGGTGGCGCTCGCCATTCTCGCCATCCCCGTCAAGCAACGATGCGGGGCGCCGGGCTTGTCCTGCGCGACGGCGGTGGACCCCCAGGGCAATGTTCATTACTACTACGAGGTCGAGCCGCTCGGTGTCTACCTCGCCGAGATCGTGACCGGCTCGAACATCACCGTTTTCTACGAGTCGGGCGAGGACCTCGTCCCAGCCCGGTAGCCGCCGTCTCGGCTCGATAACAAGTTCGAGTCGGTCCCGTCGGCAGTGTGACCTTGTCGAAATCACGGTGCGACGCTCGAGCCGGAACGCGCTGGTCAGACCCGGATTGCCGCCGCTAACGCTCGCGCGGGCCGCCGCAGGGGGCCGACCTGGGAAGCGTTCTCGATTGGGGGCTTCACAGCAAGCTAACGCATACTTGACACCATGCTTGAAGCGACATCGCCGCAGACCGCCGTTGCGGTGCCTGGTGATGCGCTGGGTGTGGGCAGAGGTTTGTGATGGCCCGCTCGGGCGGTGCTCATCGCCGCCATCGAGCCGTCCGCCAACCCTCACGTTTCCGTAGAGGGCTGACGCGCACCTTGGGCGCGCTGATCTCGGTGGCGGCGGTGGGGCTGACCGGGGCGGGATACTACGTGGCTCATGGCGCGCTGGGCGGCATCACCGTCTCGAACGCCCTGCAGCCCGACGATCCGCGGTCCAGCGGCGACGACATGAACATCCTGCTGATCGGGCTGGACTCGCGCAAAGACCAGGACGGCAACGACCTGCCCTGGTCGATCCTGAAGCATCTGCACGCCGGCGATTCCGACGACGGCGGCTACAACACCAACACGCTGATCCTGGTGCACGTCAGCGCCGACAACAAAGTTGTCGCCTTCTCAATCCCGCGCGACGACTGGGTGCCCTTCACCGGGGTCCCCGGATACAACCACATCAAGATCAAGGAGGCGTACGGCCTCACCAAGCAGTACGTCGCGAACAAGCTTGCCAACCAGGGCACCAGCAGCCAGAAAGAACTCGAGACCAAGGGTCGCGAAGCCGGCCGGGCGGCGACCCTGCGCGCGGTGCGCAGCCTGACCGGCGTTCCGATCGACTATTTCGCCGAGGTCAATCTGGCCGGGTTCTTCGACCTGGCACAGACCCTGGGCGGGGTGGAGGTCTGCCTCAACCATCCCGTCTACGACTCGTATTCCGGCGCCGACTTCCCGGCAGGGCGACAGACGCTGGACGCCTCCCAGGCGTTGTCCTTCGTCCGGCAGCGCCACGGGCTGGAAAACGGTGACCTGGACCGGACCCACCGGCAGCAGGCGTTCATTTCGTCGGTCATGCAGGAGTTGCAGGCCGCGGGAACCTTCACCAACCTGGACAAGCTCAAAGGCCTCATGGCGGTGGCGCGCAAGGATGTGGTGTTGTCTTCCGGTTGGGACGAGGAGATGATCCAGCGGCTGGGTTCGCTGGCATCCGGCGGCCACGTCGAGTTCCGGACGCTGCCGGTGGTGCGCTACGACAACATCGACGGCCAGGACGTCAACATCATCGACCCGGCCGCGATCAAGGCGGAGGTGGCCACGGCGATCGGCGCCTCGCCCCCGACCACGACGCCCGCCACCACGGCCGCCAAACCGAGTCCGTCGACCATCGTCGACGTCATCAATGCCGGCAGCATGAGCGGACTCGCGACCGAGGTGTCCCACGCCCTGCAGAACCACGGCTACACCACGGGGCAGACCCGGGACCGCAATTCGGGTGAGCCCTCGGCGAGCACCGTCGCGTATGGCGCCGGGGCGGAAACCGACGCGCGTAACGTGGCCAAACTGCTCGGCCTCGACGCGCCCAGCCAGCCCGATCCCAGCGTCCAGCCAGGACACATCAGGGTGACCGTTGATACCAATTTCTCGGTGTCGATGGTTGACGACGGCACTTCGGACGAAACCGCGAGCACCACAACGTCGACCAAGGCCAAGACGTATTCCTACAACGGCACCACCACGACCTATCCGACGCCGGATCAGGGGAAACCGATCGGCGGCGGCGGCGTGCCCTGCGTTAACTAGCGGCGATCGCAAGCGCGCTAAGCGTGCGTCCCGCCGTCGATGCGGATCTCGGTCCCGGTGATGAACGCACCGTCATCGGAGACCAGCATGGCGATCACCCCGGCGACCGCCGACGGGTCCGCCATCCCGGTGCCGCTGGACTCCACCGTGGTCGGCAGGATCGGCATCAACCTCGAAAACAACGACCAGTCAGCGTCTTTCGGGATATATCCCCCGGTCGCGTCGGTGATTCCGGACTTGATGCTGCCGGGTGCCACGCAGACCGCGCGCAGGCCGTCACGCGCGTATTCGAGCGCCAGTGAATGGGTGAAGGCCTGGATTCCGCCTTTGCTTGCCGCGTATGCCGCCATATACGGGTGGGCGAACGACGCCGAGGTTGAACTGAAGTTGACGATCGCGCTGCGCGGATTCGCCAATAGCATCGGAAGCGCTTCGCGCACAACGAGGAACGTCCCGGTCAGGTTGACGCCGACGATCTGGTTCCACAGTTCCAGGCTGGTCTGGTGGGTGTGCGCAGCGCGCAGGATGCCGGCGGCATTGACCAATGAGTCCAGGCCGCCGAGCTTTTCGACGGCCCGGCGCACACCGTCGATCACCGAGTCCTCGTTGCCCACGTCCATCGGCACGGTGGTGAGGCGGCCGGCGGTCGCGGCCTCGTCCGCGCGGCCCCGGGTGGCGTCCAGGCCGGCCTCGGCGACGTCGGAGGCGACCACGGTGGCGCCTTCGTCGAGGAGCCGCAGCGCGGTCGCCTGCCCGATCCCCGACGCGGCGCCCGTCACCAGAATTCGCTTGCCCTCGAGTCGATTCATTGCTGCTCCCGTGCTCGTCGCGTCACTAGGCGCTCATCATCGCAAAGGACGGCCCCCGACAAGGCAGAGTGGATGCATGGACATCGGATTTATCGGCTTGGGCAACATGGGCCGGGGCATGGCCGCCAACCTGATCGGGGCGGGCCACCAGGTCACCGTCTACAACCGCTCCCCCGGCAAGGCGGAGGGCCTGGTCGAGCGGGGCGCCACCGCCGCCTCAACGGTCGCCGAGGCGTGCACCGGCGACGTTGTGTTCACCATGCTGGCCGACGACCACGCCGTCGAGGCCGTTGCGTTCGGCGAACACGGGATTCTGGCGGCACTGGCCGCGGGCGCCACGCACGTCTCGTCGAGCACCATCAGCGTTGCCCTCTCGGAGCGCCTGGCCACCGCGCATGCCGAAGCGGGTCAGCGGTACGCCGCGGCGCCGGTATTCGGTCGGCCCGAAGCGGCAGCCGCCGCAAAGCTTTTCGTCGTCGCGGCGGGCGAGCCGCAGGTGTTGCAACCGCTGTCACCGCTGTTCGACGCGATCGGCCAGCGGACCTTTGTGGTGTCCGAGCAGCCGCACAGCGCCAACCTGGTGAAGCTGAGCGGCAACTTCCTGATCGCTTCGGTGATCGAGAGCGTCAGTGAGGCCGTCGCGCTCGTCGCCAAGGCGGGGGTCGACAGGCAGCAGTACGTCGACATCCTCACTTCGACGTTGTTCGCGGCCCCCGTCTATCAAACGTACGGCGGGCTCATCGCCCGGCGGGAATTCGAGCCGGCCGGCTTCGCCGCCCAGCTGGGCCTCAAAGATGTTCGCCTGGCGCTCGCCGCCGCGGAGCAGTTGCAGGTGCCACTGCCGCTGGCAAGCCTGCTGCGTGACCGCTTCCTCACCTTGGTGGCCACGGGCGGCGGGCACCTGGACTGGTCGGCGCTCGCCACGCTCGCCGATCGAGACGCCGGCCTGGGATCAGACGACTCCGCGTAGCCCGTCGGCACCGAACGCGGGTTCCAGCATCGCGGAGTAGTCCGGGCCGCGTCGCAGCATGAGCCCACCGTCGACGTTGATGATCTGCCCGGTGATGTAGCAAGCGGCGTCGCTGAGCAAGAACATCGCCAGGTTGGCGACGTCCTCGACCTCGCCGGGCCTTGGCAGCGGCGTGCACTCGCGGTAGTCGTCGCTCACCTCCGGCAACGCGAAGACCGGGGCGACCAGATCCGTGCGGATCAGGCCCGGCCGGATGCTGTTGACGCGCACCCAGGATGGGCCGAGCTCGTCGGCGGCCAGCTGCATCATGTGGTCGACGGCCGACTTGCTGACGCCATAGGCGCCGAACCATCGGTGGGTGTTGCTGGCCGCGATCGATGAGATGCCCACGAACGAGCCGCCGCCACCGCGGACCAGTTCCCGCGCGGCGTGCTTGAGCACGTACATGGTGCCGTTGACGTTGAGATCGACGGTGCGCCGCCAGCCGTCCGAGTCGATCTGGGTGATCGGCCCGATGGTCTCAGAGCCACCCGCGCAATGCACCACCCCGTGGAGTTGACCGTGCCAGGCCGTCGCGGCGTCCACCGCGCGGGCGGCCTCCTCTTCGTTGGTGACGTCGGTCGGCTCGTAGCGAATGGAGCCGTCACCTGGAAGTGCTTCGATCTCGCTGACGGCCCCCGCCAGCCGGTCGGGGTTGCGGCCGACGATCATGACCGAGGCGCCCGCCGCGACCAGCCCGGCGGCCACGCCCTTGCCGATCCCGCTGCCACCACCGGTGACCAGATATGTCCGGTTCTCAAAAGAAAGCTGCACGCGACGCCCTCTCAAACTGAAACAGGTTCCAGATATCGAACCACGCGGAGAACTCGCCGCGGCAACGGGTGGCCGCGTGCGGCCGGCGAGCGCTACGGCGTATCGCGGCGGGCCACCTGCGTCGGCTTCGCGTTGCGCCAGTCCTCGACGTCGGGCGGCAGTCCGACCGCGTACCTGTTCTCGTTGTGGGCCGCCCAGTGCGCATGCCCCAACTCGTGGATGTGGAACGCGTGCCGCAGGGCCTCGGTGAATCCCATCGCGTCGGAAGCGGCGTTGACCGAGTCCTTGACGAGCAGCGCCGCCATCGTGGGCCGGTCGGCGATGCGCCGGGCGAATTCCAGTGTCTTCTCGGCCAGCTCGTCGACGGGGAACACCTTGGACACCATGCCAAGCCGATAGGCCTCGTCGGCGTCGAGCGAATCTCCGGTCAGTAGCAGCTCTTTGGCCTTGCGGGGACCGAATTCCCAAGGGTGGGCGTAATATTCGACGCCCGGCATCCCCAGGCGCACCGCGACGACATCGCTGAACTTGGCATTGTCGGCGGCCACGATGAGATCGCATGCCCAGATCAGCATCAGGCCAGCGGAGATCGCGTTACCCTGCACCTGGGCAATGGTGATTTTGCGTAAATCCCGCCAGCGGCAGGTGTTTTGGAAGAAGTAGTGCCACTCCTGCAGGTAGATCTTCTCCGCGATCGGATCGCGGGTCCCGCCGTTGATGCGGAAGCTCGGAAGCTGGCTGCGCTCGGCGATCGCCAGCTCTGAGCCCAGGTCGTGGCCCGCGGAGAAGTTTCGGCCGCGCGCCGCCAAGATCACCACGCGCACGGTGTCGTCGGCCTCGGCGCGCAGAAACGCCTCGTCGAGTTGCACCAGCAGGCCGCGGCTTTGCGCGTTGTGGGCGTCCGGCCGGTTGAGCCATATCCGCGCGATGCGGCCCTCGTCGAGGGTTTCGTAGCTCACCAACTCTTCGGCGTTGGCGTCGCCCGTCTGAGCACCGGTTTGCTCGGAGAGTGTCATGCGGCCCACCTCACTTGTTGTCAGGTCCGACGTCTTTACACATTACGGCCAGTGTGTAAGTGGGTCACCGGTGGGTGGGTGAGCCGTCCGGCCGCACGCCGAGCGGCAGCAGGCGGTGGTCACGGGTGAACGCCAGGCGGACCAGTCCGAGTGCGACGACGACGGTGGTGGCCGCCACCGAGCCCAGGATCAAGAACATTACGACAGCCTGGACCAGCACGGCCTGCACCGGATGCACGCCGGCGAGGATGAGTCCCGTCATGGCACCCGGGAGGAACACCAGCCCGGTGGCTTTGGTGGTTTCGATCTGCGGCGATATCGCCGACCGCAACGCGGTCCGCAGGTACGGGGAGGCGGCCTGGCGGGAGGGTTGCCCGAGGGCGAGCCTGGCTTCGACCTCGTCGCGCTTGTCGCGGAGCTCGTCGACCAACCGCCGCGCCACCAACACCGTGGCCGTCATCGAGTTGCCGATCATCATCCCGGCGACCGGCACCAAAGTCCGCGCCTGCAGGGGGAACACCCGCAGCCCGAAAATCACCCCGAGGGTGATGACGGCCGCGGCGGCGAACGCCGCGATCGTCAGCGGCGCGAGTCGCGGCACCTCAGGCGCCCGACGCCGGGCGAGATCCCCGGCGTAGGCCACCATGCCCGCCACCCACGCCCATGACCACCACAGGGAACGGCCGGGCTCGAACAGCAACGTCAGCGCGCCACCGACGAGCAGCAACTGCGCCAAGGCGCGCGCCGCCGCCCAGGCGAGCTGCCCCTGCAGTCCCAACCGCTGCCACAGCGAAATCACCGCCGCGAACGCCACCAGAATCAGCGACGCCGCCAGGCCCATCCAGCCAACCTGGCCGTTCATCACGCCACCGACCCGACCGGGCCGAGCCCCAGGCTTCGACCCCGCTCGATGTGCAGGACCCGGTCCGCGGCGCGTTCCACCTGCGCCGAATCGTGGGTGACCCACAGAGCGGGAATCCCGTCGGCCGCCAGGTCTCGCACGGCACGCTCGATCACCCTGGCGGCTTCGGCGTCGACGGCGGATGTGGGTTCGTCGAGGAGCAAGACCTGCGGTTGGGCCATCAGCGTGCGGGCCAGGCACATCCGCTGCGCCTCCCCGCCGGACAAGGCCGTGGCGTCGCGGTCCAGCCAGGATCCGGTCAAACCGACCCGGGACAGCGTGTCCCGCATCCGTTCGTCGGATGCTTCTGGGGCGGCTGCCCGCAGGTTGTCGGCGACCGTCCCCGGAAACGGCGACGGACGCTGGAAACACATGCCGACCCGGCGCCGCAACCACAGGGGATCGATGCCGGCGACGTCCTCGCCGCAGAACGACACCGTGCCGCTCGTCGGCACCTCGAGCCGGTTGCACAGCCGAAGCAGGGTGGATTTGCCCGAGCCCGACGGGCCGAACACCGCCGTCACACCCCGACCCGGGATGGCTGCCGTCAGGCCGTCCAGCGCCCGCACGCCTTGCCGCTCTACCACCACGTCGAGGAACTCGAACATCAAGTCCTCACCCACCTGCTCATCCTGCATCACCTACAGTTATGTCATGGCTACGAAATCTGACCCTGGCGAGATCGACGACGTCGAACCGGTTGCCGACAGCACCGCGAGCCAGGCCAGGCGAGTCGTCGCGGCCTATGCGAACGACGCCGACGAGTGCCGCGTCTTCCTGTCCATGCTCGGTATTGGGCCCGCAAAACTCGACGCGTAAATGACACCCGGGGACGGGCACGACTCGAAGACACCGACCTTCGGGAATTCCGACTTTGTGGTGGTCGCCAACCGGCTGCCGGTAGACCAGGAACGGCTTCCCGACGGCACCACGGCGTGGAAGCGCAGCCCCGGCGGCCTGGTGACGGCCCTGGAGCCGCTGCTGCGCCGCCGGCGGGGCGCATGGGTCGGCTGGGCGGGCGTCGCCGAGGAAGAGACCGATTTCGATGACGAGCCCATCGTCCAGGAGGACTTGGAGCTGCGCCCGGTGCGGCTGAGCGCCGACGACATCGCCCAGTACTACGAGGGATTCTCGAACGCCACGCTGTGGCCGCTCTACCACGACGTCATCGTCAAGCCGATCTACCACCGCCAATGGTGGGACCGCTACGTCGAGGTCAACCGGCGCTTCGCCGTGGCCACCTCCCGCGCCGCCGCCCAGGGCGCGACCGTGTGGGTGCAGGACTACCAGCTGCAACTCGTGCCGGCGATGCTGCGGGAACTGCGGCCCGACCTGACCATCGGCTTTTTTCTGCACATCCCCTTCCCGCCGGTGGAACTGTTCATGCAGCTGCCGTGGCGCACCGAGATCATCGAGGGCCTGCTCGGCGCCGACCTGGTTGGCTTCCACCTGACCGGGGGCGCCCAGAACTTCCTGTTCCTGGCACGGCGATTGATCGGCGTGAACACGTCCCGCGGGTCGGTCGGGGTGCGCGCGCGGTACGGCGAGGTCGATCTCGGGTCGCGCGTCGTCCGGGTCGGCGCCTTCCCCATCTCCATCGATTCGGGCTCACTCGACCAGGCCGCCCGCGACCGCGACATCAGGCGGCGCGCCCGGGAGATCCGGACCGAGCTGGGCAACCCCCGCAAGGTGCTGCTCGGCGTCGACCGGCTGGACTACACCAAGGGCATCGATGTGCGGCTGAAGGCCTTCTCGGAACTGCTCGCGGAGGGACGCGCAAAACGCGACGACACCGTTTTGGTGCAGCTCGCGACGCCGAGCCGCGAACGTGTGGAGAGCTACCAGATTCTGCGCAATGACATCGAGCGCGAGGTGGGACACATCAACGGCGAATACGCGGAGGTCGGCCATCCGGTGGTGCACTACTTGCACCGTCCGGTCCCCCGCAACGAATTGATCGCGTTCTTCGTGGCCGCCGACGTCATGCTGGTCACCCCCCTGCGTGACGGCATGAACCTGGTCGCCAAGGAGTACGTCGCCTGCCGCAGCGACCTCGGCGGTGCGCTGGTGCTGTCCGAATTCACCGGCGCTGCCGCCGAACTCCGGCAGGCCTATCTGGTCAACCCGCACGATCTCGAGGGCGTCAAGGACGCGATCGAAGCGGCGCTGAGCCAACCCGTCGAGGAGGGCCGGCGCCGGATGCGGTCGATGCGGCGCCAGGTCCTCGCCCACGACGTCGACCGCTGGGCGCGGTCATTCCTGGACGCGTTGGCGGAACCGCAGGCGCAGGACGCCAAGTAGGCCGCCCGAACCCATGGTGCTGCCGCGCAAACGCTGTGATACTCGGTGGATCGGTGCAGGGGAAGCTCCGGAAGGGAGGGCACTGTGAAGCTCCGTCGCGGGTTGGCCGCTGGCGCAGGCATCTTCTCGGCGGTCGCCATCGGAATCGCGCTGGACTCCGGTGATCCCGCGCACGCGATCGGACCGCCACCGGATGGCAACTACAACTTCAACGAGGCGGGGGTCTCCGGGGTGACCTGGACGATCTCGGCGTTGTGCGACCAGCCGTCCGGAACCCGGAACATGAATGACTACTCCGACCCGATCGTCTTCGCGATGAACTGCGCCCTGAACATCGTGAGTTCGACGGCCGAACGGATCACCCCCGCGGACAAATTGCAGAACTTCAGCGGCAGGGCCCGAATGTCCAGCATGCTGTGGACGTTCAAAGTCGAGAAACCGGACGGCGTCTCGTGTCCGGGCGGCGGCACCGCACCGTCCACCGAGACCTACGCGTTCAGCGACGAGAACATGAGCGGCACCCACACCAGTCTGCACGGCGCCGTCTGCGGGATGCAGCCGGAAATGAAGAAGCAACCGTTCTCGCTGCAGATGACCGGGCCGCCGCCCAGCCCGATCGAACGTTATCCGTTGTACTGCAACGGCATTGCGATGTGCTATTAAGACCTGCGCCTAGATCGGCGTGATGTAGGCGATCAGCCATTGCTTGCCGATCTTTTTGAAGTCGACCCGCAACCGGCTGCCGTCATAGAGCGGCTGGCGTGTTTTGTCGGTCACGGTGCGGTTCATATAGACCATCAGCGATGCCGAATCACGCTTGGCGGACATGACTCCCACGCCCACGACGCTGGCCTGGACGACAACCTCGCGCTTCTTGGCCTCCGGAATGATCTGCGTGTTGGCGCTTTTCCGGAATTCCTGGCGATAGTCGGGGGTCAACAGCGGGTACGCGTCGCTGAGGCTGCGTTCCACCGTCTGATAGTCATAGGCGAAGACCTGGGGAATCTCCTTGGTAGCCAACGCAGGTAGCACCGCCCGCGCCGCTTCCTCGCCACGCGTCTGCACCCGCCCCCAGTAGAACCAGCCGGCCGCCGCGGACAACCCGACGAACACCAGAATCAGGAGGTAGCCCGCGACGACGAGCAGCCGGCGCCGCCACCGCATCAATTACCCCCGTTGGGATACTTCAGGTCGTAGCCCGTCATCCGCCCCTGCTCGTCCTCGTGCACGATCACTCGCAGACGATAGGGCATGGAGGGTTTGTTCACGCCGTCGATGTCGGCGACCGTGACCCGCACCGAAACAAGCACGGACGCGTTGTCGGTGACCGTGTCGATGCCCTCGAGCGCGGCGCCGTTGATGACCGCTTCCGACGTGGCGTTGGTGGAACGGAAGATGCCCTTGAGGTTCTCGATGTTGTTGTTGGCGCCGAGCATGCCGCGCAGCGGTCCGCTGGTGCCGTTGAAGAAGCGGTTCACGCTCTCGTCGATGTTGTCCTGCTTGTAGCTGAACATGTTGACCACCGTCTGCGTGGCGGTGTCGACGAAACGCTGGTCGCGCGCTTGCTGGGCGTTGGCGTGCCGCTGCTGGACGACGAGAACGGCCAGGCAACCGGCCAGCGCGCCGATGGCCAACACCGCGGCCGCGAAGGAAATCCATGCCACCAGGGCACGGTGCGGTCGCCGCCGCGGTGGCGGCTTGAGGGACTTGAGCGCCTTGACGGGCTTGGCCGGCTGCGTCGGCGCGGCTTCGACCTGCACCGTGGCGGCTTCGTTCGCTTCGCCGTTCGCGGGGCCGGCCGCGCGGGAGGCCCGACGACGGGCGCGCGGATTGTTCGTTGGCTCCTCTGCCACTACATCGGCCTCGGATCGAGCATCAGGTCCACCCAATTCTCGGCGCTGGACACGCCGCTAGCACCGGCCGCGAAAATACCAGTGCCACCGGCCGGGTCCCTAAATGCGCCGGTCTTCTCGTCATAGGTGGCGTACGCGGGGCCGCTGGCCTGCGGCTGCGGGCCAGGTGGCGGACCCCACGGCTTCTCCGGTCCCGGGCCCGCGGGTGGGGGATTGATCCCTTCCGGCGGCGCCGGCGGCGGCAGCCACTTGGGATACGGCAGCTGCGGCGGCACGGGCGGAACCCCGGGCGGCTGCCACGACGTGAACGGCGGTGGCGGCCCGTTGTCGTTGGGCGGTGGCGGATCGTATGCCGGCTGCTTGTTCGGCAGCGGGCCCGGCCCCGGCACCACCCCGGGCGGGGGTGGTCCGACGATCGGGGTGCCCGGATCGGGTTCCGCACCAGGCGGGATGTAGGGGAACTTGTTGGGCGGCAACACGTTCAGCCCGTTGGTCACCGGGGTGTCGTACGGCACGGGCGGACCCCGCCACGGGTTGCGGCCAATGGGAACGTAGCCCTTCGGGTCACGGCAGAGCTGAACCGTCGGCGCCCGTTTGCCGGGGAATTCCTGGCACGGATAGTTGCGCGCGCCCCGCACGGTGCTCGGATCGTTCTGGGCCACCTTGCAGTACATGTCCCTCGGCAGCTCGCGCACCGTCTCGTCGGCCGGCGTGCGCATCAACGGCGGGGGCAGGAAGCCGACGGCGCACGGCGGCGGGTCGTTCAGGTCCAGCTTGAAGTCCAGCTTGGCGCCTTCGTCCTGCGGTGCACCGCCGGCCGCCGTGGTGATCGCGGCGAACAGCGCCGGCAGCACGACCAGCAGCTGCTCTATCGACTTGTGGTAGATCACGCCCACCCGACCCAGGTTGGCCAGGCTGGCGGCCAGCGTCGGGAAGGACGGGCGGATGCCGGAGAACGCGGTGCTGGCCTCGTCGGTCGCGCCCGGCGCGGTGGCCAGCGTAGAGCGCAGCTGCGGGTCGGCCTGGCGCACCTCGGAGGTGAATCGCGCCAGCCCGTCGGACAGCGACTTGATGTCGGCGCCGGCGCGAATCTGCGACTGCAGGAACGGGCCCGCCTGGTCGATCAACTGGGAGACTTCCGGATAGTTGGCGTTGGCCTCGTCCACCAGCAGGCGGGCGGACTCGAACAGCCGGGCCAGCTCGGGTCCCGACCCGTTGGCCGCGATGAACGTCTCATGCAACACCTCGCGCAAGCGGGTGTCGCCCAGGCTGTTGGTCAGCGCCTCCGCGCGTTTCAACAGGTCGGCGACGTCCTGACCGATCCGGGTGTTCTGCTGCTCGATCCGAAACCCGTTGCGCAGCTTGGTCCCCGCCGGTGCGCTCGGTGGCACCAGGTCGATGTATTGCTCACCGACGGCCGACACGCTCTTGACGGTGGCGGTGACGTTCGACGGGATGGCGGTGCCGCTGTTCAGCCGCATCCCGGCGGTGACGCCATTGGGATTGAGCCCCACCGATTCCACCCGGCCGACGGCGACGCCGCGGTAGGTGACGTTGGCGTTCTTGTACAAGCCGCCGCCGGCCACGAAATCGGCCGTCCCGGCGTAGGTTCCGAGCCCGAACGTCGAGGGCAGCCGCAGGTAGAAGATCGCCATCACGGTCAATGTGACGGCGGTGATCACCGCGAATATCCACAACTGGATCCTGGTCAGTCTGTCGTGCATCTGCGCCCGCCCCCTATTGTCCCGAAGCCGTGCCGGGCGGAATCTTGAACGGATCGGCCGCCTGTCCGGACAGGTTGGCCATTTCGCCGACCAAAAAGTCAGGCGGATTGAGGATCTCGTTCATATGGGCCATGTTCGGGTCGAAATACGCCGTGGTGAAGAAGGTTTCACCGAGCCGGCGCAGCGTGAGATCGAAGGTGGTGAACACGTTGAGGTAGTCACCGCGCACCGCATTCTTGATACCGAAGTTGGGGAAGGGGAACGTCAGCAAGAGCTGCAACGACGTGACGAAATTCTTCCGGTTGTCGGCGAGCGCCTTGGAGGCGGCGTACAGATCCTTGAGGTCGGCGGCGAAGTCCACCTTGGTTTTTGCCAGTACATGCGAGGTCACCGTAGCCAGCTTCTTGAGCGCGGAGAACGCCTCGACGATATGGTCGCGGTTCTTGTTGAGCACCCGGATTGCGTCGGGCAGTGTGTCCAGCGCCCGGCCCAGGTTGTCCTTGTCGCGGGCCAGGCTCGCCGAAAATCGGTTCAAGCCGTCGACCGCATCGATGATGTCGTTGACCTGCCGGTTGAGTCCGGCGGTCAGTTCCGCCAGCCGGGGTACCAGGTCGACGAACTGGTCCTGCCGGCCGGCGACGGCCTGATAGGTCTCGTCGGTGATCTCTTCGAGGGCACCGACGTTGCCCTTGTTCACCACGACGCCGAGGGCCGACAGCACCTCCTCGGTGGTGGGATAGCGGCCGGTGTTGGACTCGGAGATTTTGGACCCGTCGGTCAGTTTGCCCACGGCCGGCTTGCCCTTGGGGCGGGCCAGGTCGATGTGCATCGAACCCAGCAGCGACGTCTGGGCGACGGTCGCTGTCGCGTTGGCGGGCAGCGCGACATGCTTTTCCAACGACAATTTCACTGCCGCGTAGAACGATCCGTCGGACCGCTGCATGGCTTGGATGCCGGAGACGCTGCCGACGGTGACGTCGTCAACCATGACCGGAGAGTTCTGCGGAAGGGTCGCCACGTCGGGCAGGTCGACGGTGATCGAGTAGGCGCCGCCGCCATGGCCCGCCGTGCCGGGCATCGCCAGCGAGTTCAGACCGTTGAATTGGCAGCCGGCCAGCAGCGCGCTGCCCACCGCTAAAGCGCCACCGCGCAACCACATTCGGTTCACTTAGCCGCCCCCTTGGTCGGCCGGCGGCGCCGGCGCCTGGCCCGGCGCGGGGCCCGGGAGCGGCCCGAAAGCGCTCCCCGGGTTGGGGCCGGGGGCCGGACCGGCATTACCCAAGGCCGGCGCCGGGCCGGGGGCGGGGCCGGTCTGCGGGGCCGGCGGGACCAGCAATGCCTGCAGGTCCGCCGGGTTTTGGGCGGCGGGCGGCGTTTTGGCACCGTTGGCCGGGATCCAGGTGAGATCGGGAACCGGGGTCGCCGACTTGGCCTGGGTTTCCGGGGTGTCGTAGATGATCTGACCCTTGTAGGCCGTGATCGTGTTGAGCGGGTGGAACATGATCGGCGGATAGTTCACCGTGAGCCGGCGCAGCACCGGTCCCAGCCGCTCACGGCACAGCTCGGCGCGCCGGAAGTAGTCGGGCGCGCGTGGCCCGGCCGCCGTTTCGAAGGACCCACCGCAGATGAACTGCACGGGGTTGGCGAATTCCGGAATCGACAACAGGCCGTTGAGCGTGCCCTGCGCCGGGTCGTAAATGTTGTAGAAGTTTGCGATGCCGGGTCCCGCCACGTGCAGCACCTGCTCGATGTTCTCGCTCTGGTCGCTCAGCGTCTTGGCGAAGTCGTTGAGGTTGTTGACCGTATCGATGATGGTCGAGTTGTTCTCGTGCAGGAATCCCCGGATGTCGGAGAGCGCCTTGTTGAGCGTGCCCAGGGTGTTGTCGAGGTGACGCGAGCTGTCGGCGAGCACCTGGGAGACCGAGGCGACGTTCCCGGCGAACTGCACGATCTGTTCGTTGCTGGCCGACAGCGCGTTGACCAGAACTTGAAGGTTCTTGACCGTGCCGAAGATGTCACTGCGTGAATCCCCCAGCCGCCCGGCGGCTTGGGAGAGTTCGCGCAACGCGTTGTGGAACGACTCACCGTTGCCGTTGAACGTGTCCGCGGCCTGATTGATCGCCCGCCCCAAAGGCCCCTGCATCGACCCCGTGGTGGGACCGAGCTGCACGGCCAGTTGCGTCAGCGACTCTTTGACCTCGTCCCACTCCACCGGAACCCCGGTACGTTCCAGGGCGATGCTCCCACCGGCGGGCAGCACCGCGCCACCGGTGTACGCCGGCGTCAGCTGAATGAACCGCGCTGCCACCAGGTTCGGCGACATGATGATGGCCTTGGCGTCTTTCGGGATCTTCACGTCCTTGGACACCGACATGGTGATCTTGACGTCGGAGGGGCGCGGCTCGATGGTGTCGATCTGACCCACCGGAACGCCGAGGACGCGCACCTGGTCGCCGGGGTAGAGCCCGACTGCGGACGCGAAGTAACCGACGATGCTGCGCGTATTGCCGGTCGACGACAGCACATATACGCCACCCACCAACACCGCGATGAGCGCGATGGCGGTGGTGTAGCGCAGCCCCCGGCTGCCGGCGATCCGCCGCATCATGGCGACTTCGGCCTAATGATCCAGCGCTCCTGGATCAGCCCTCGGAGGTAGTCGGCCAAGCTAGCCGGCATCTTGCCGGGCTGGTAGAAGAAGTCGAACATCGTCGCGAGCAGCGGCGCGGGGATCACACCGTAGACGTTGACGTTGAATCCCGGTCCGGACCCCACGACCTCGCCCAGCTCGGTCGCGTAGGTCGGCAGCCGCTTGAGGGCCTCGGTGATGTAGTCGCGGCGCTCGTTGAGATTGCTCAGCACGTCGTTGAGCTTGCTCAGCGCCGGCCCGAACTCCTTGCGGTTGTCGGCGACGAACCCGGAGATCTGCGCCGAGAGGCCCTGGATCCCCGAGATCAGCCGCCCCAGGGCGGCTCGCCGCTCGTCGAGCGCAGCGAACAACTCGTTACCGTCGTCGACGAGTTTGTTGACCTGGTCGGCGCGCTGGGACAGCACGCCGGTGACCGACTTCGCATGCGCCAGAAGGCTTTGCAAAGCCTCGTCGCGCCGGTTCAGCGTTCGCGACAGCGTCGTCACACCGTCGAGCGCACCGCGCAGCTCGGGGGTGGCGTCGTGCAGCGTGTCGGTCAACACATTCAATGCCTGCTCGAACTGAGGCTTGTTCAGGTTGTTGGCGTTTTGACCCAGGTCCTCCAGTGCGCCGGCGAGGGTGTACGGCGTGGTCGTGCGGCTGAGCGGGATCGTGGTCGACCTGCCGCTGCCGGCCGGGCTCACCGCGATGGACCGCTCACCGAGAATGGTGTCGGTGCGGATCGCGGCAAGTGACTGATCCCCCACGGCGACATGGCGATCCACGCTGAAGCTGATCTTGGCGCTGTCTCCAGCCAGGCCGACCGACGTCACCTTGCCGACCTTGAAGCCCGAGACGTACACCGCGTTACCGGGATTGATGCCGCCGGCGTCAGAGAAATAGGCGTCGTAGATCTTTCCCTGCGGCCAGAACGGCAATGCCGCGTAGCCGAATGCGATGAGCACAACGCACACCACCAGCACCACCCCGAAGATGCCGGTGCGCAGCGGATCGCGCTCACGCTTTGCGTTACTTGGCAAAAGAGCACCTCCCCTTGCTTGGATCCACCTGGCCACCGAGGGGCAGCAGGATGTCGCTGCCCGCCGGTCCATTGATCTTGATCGTCACCGAGCAGAAATAAATGTTGAAGAACGAGCCGTAGGCGCCCAGCGCAGCCAGCCGCAGATAATCCTCGCCGAGCTGCTCGACGTCGTTGTTGACCTCGGCCTTGCGGTCGTCCAGTTCGGTCGCCAGCGGCCGGGTGTTCTCCAGAATGCCCTGCAGCGGCCGGCGCGAATTCTGCAGCAGCTCGGTCAGATCCGTCGTCGTCGAGGCCAGCGGCGGGATGGCGCCCGCGATGTCGTCCTTGTTCTTGGCCAGCCCGCTGATCAATTGCTGCAACTGGTCGACGCTGGTCGAGAACTGGGTGCTGCGCTGATCGACGGTCTTGAGCACGGTGTTGAGGTTGTTGATCACGTCACCGATGAGTTGGTCGCGTTGGCCCAACGCCGACGAGAACGCGCTGGTGTCGGCCAGCACGTTGGACAACGCACCGCCCTGGCCCTGCAACAACTCGATAACAGCGCTGCTGATCGTGTTGACCTTGTCCGCGTCCAGGCCTTTGAGCACCGGACGAAGCCCACCCAGCAGCGCATCGAGGTCCAGTGCGGGCTGGGTGTGCTGGGCGTTGATCGTCCCGCCCGGCGGCAGCTTCCGCAGCTCCCCCGGTCCCGAGGTGATCTCCAAATACCGGTCACCGACCAGGTTTTCGTAGCGGATCACCGCGCGTGTCGAGGAGTAGAGCGTGTAGCGCTTGTCGAGTCCGAACGACACGTCGATGGTGTTGTCCGGGTTGAGCTTCACGCCGGACACCGCACCGACCGGCACACCGGCGATGCGCACCTTCTGGCCCGCCTTCAACCGTGACACGTTGGTAAACGTTGCGTGGTAAGTGCTTTCGGGACCGAACCGGAAGTCGCCGAAGACCACCACCAGTCCCGCGGATACGAGCAGCATGGCCACCGCGAAGATGCTGACCTTGATCATCATCGAGCGGTGTGTCGGCATCTCCCCCGCGGCCATCAGAAGTCGTCCCGTTCCGCGAAGGCGCCGTGGAACAAGAACTGCAGCGTCGAGGGCGCGTCGAACTGCAGTTCGGTGAACGGCTCGTACGGAATGTTCGCGTTGTCGGTGACCAGGAACGGCGACCGGAAGAACGACCCGCCGGTCTGTTTCGTCGGAATGTCCGGCAGCCCGCGGCAGTTCGGTCCACCGGAGGCGTTGACGATCGGCAGGGATTCGGGGAACGTGTACGACGGCGCGCCGAGCACGAAGCTCGACGACGTGAACAGGCCCGCCTTGCGGACACCGAGCAGCGGAGCGAATTCCTTGATACCGCGCTCGATGCCGGCGAACAGGCAGCCGAATTCGGGTGAGTAATCGGCGGCCACCTTCAGGGGAGCCCGCAGCCGGTTGATGGCGTCGATAAAGTCCTGTTCGGCCGGAGCCAACGTCTCATAGGCGTTGTTGGCCAGGCCGATCGTGGCCAGCAAGGTGTCGTTGAGGTTGTTCTGCTGGTCGACAACGGTTTTGTTGATCGTCGGCAGGTTGTCGAAGATGGTGTTCAGGTCCGGAGCGGCGTCGGCGTAGATGTTGGTGACGACCGCGGCCTTACGGAAATCCTCCTGCAGCGCAGGCAGCTTCGGGTTTGCCTGGCGCGTCAATGTGTTCAGGCCCGACAAGATGCCGCCGAAGTCGTCGCCGTGCCCACGCAGACCTTCGGACAACGCGCTCAGCGTCCCGTTGAGCTCGACGGGGTCGATCTTGTGCAGCAGGTCCATCAGCGACTGGAACAGGGTGTTGACTTCCAGCTGCACCGCAGAGGCCGCAACGTGCGCGTTCGGACGTAGCGAGGTCGGCGAAGGGTTCTGCGGCGGAAGGAATTCGACCGACTTGGCGCCGAATATGGTGTTGCCCGCGATATGCACCGGCGAATTGGAGGGAATGAAGTGCATGTCGTCGCTGTTGATGCCCAGCGTCAGCCGAGCCTGGTCATCGGCGTAGTCGATGGCCTCGACCTTGCCGATCTGGATGCCCCGGTATTTGACCTTGGCGCCCTTCTCCAATACCAGCCCGGCACGCGGAGCCGAGACCGTGACCTTATCGATCGAGGCGAAAGCCGCTGTGTAGGAAAGGTAAGTCACGAGGGCGAACGCCAATATCAGGCTGGCCAGCACCGCTGCTGCCAACCGGACGGAGCTACGTCGCATTCCTGTGTTTGCCATGTTCCTTTAAGCGGTCCTCTTACCCGGAGAGGTTGAAGTTACCGGACGCGCCGTAAACAGCGAGTGAGATGAACAGTGTGATGACGACGACGACGATCAGCGAGGTGCGCACGGCCTGGCCGACCGCGATGCCGACGCCGACCGGGCCGCCGCTGGCGTTGTAGCCGTAATAGGTATGGACGAGCATCACCGCGATGGACATCACGATCGCCTGGAGGAACGACCACAGCAGGTCCGACGGGATGAGGAACGTATTGAAGTAGTGGTCGTAGAGACCCTTGGACTGTCCGTTGATGTACACCGTGGTGAAGCGGGCGGCGAAGAACGCCGCCAGTACCGACAGCGAATACAGCGGGATGATCGCGATGAGTCCGGCGATCAGCCGGGTGGACACCAAGTAGGACACCGAGTGCACCGCCATGCATTCGACCGCGTCAATCTCCTCGGACACCCGCATGGCGCCCAATTGCGCGGTGGCACCGGCGCCAATGGTGGCCGCCAGCGCGATGCCGGCGATCACCGGCGCGACGACGCGGACGTTGAGAAAAGCCGACAGGAAGCCGGTCAGCGCCTCGATGCCGATGTTGCCCAACGACGAATACCCCTGCACGGCGATGACCCCGCCGGAGGCCAGGGTCAGGAAGGCCGCGACGCCCACCGTGCCGCCGATCATGACGAGCGCCCCTGCGCCCATTGTCATCTCGGCGATCAGCCGGACCGTCTCTTTGCGGTAGCGGGTGAGAGCATTCGGGACGTATCGAACGGTTTGGCCGTAGAACAACGCCTGCTCACCGAAGTCGTCGATCGGCTCCTGCAGCCGGAAGGCGAGGTTGCGCAGCCGGTAGGTGACGTCGTAGCTCATCGAGTACTCACTTCGCCGAGATTCGCACGCCGATGGCAGTCATCACCACGTTGATGACGAACAGACAGATGAACGCGTAGACCACGGTTTCGTTGACCGCGTTGCCGACACCCTTGGGGCCGCCCTTGACGGTCAGGCCGCGATAGCAGCCGACCAGGCCCGCCATCACACCGAACAGCAGCGCCTTGACCTCGGCGAGAACCAGCTCGCGCAGGCCGGTCAGCACGGTCAGTCCGTTGATGAAGGCGCCCGGGTTGACGCCCTGCAGGAAGACTGAGAACACATAACCACCGGACAACCCGATGGCGCACACCAAGCCGTTGAGCAGGAGCGCAACGACAGTGGAGGCCAGCACGCGGGGTACCACGAGTCGATGGATCGGGTCGATGCCGAGAACCCGCATCGCGTCGATCTCCTCGCGGATGGTGCGCGCACCGAGGTCGGCGCAGATCGCGGTGGCGCCGGCACCCGCGACGACGAGCACGGTCACCACCGGACCCAGCTGGGTGATGGTGCCGAAGGCCGTTCCGGCGCCGGACAAGTCGGCGGCGCCGATTTCACGCAGCAGGATATTGAGCGTGAATGCCACCAGTACAGTGAATGGGATCGATACCAGCAGCGTCGGGACAAGCGAGACGCGCGCGATCATCCACGTCTGTTCCAAGAACTCGCCCAATTGGAACGGCCGGCGGAATGACTGCCGGCCGGTGTCGATCATCATTTCGAAGAACCCGCCGACGGCACGGGCGGGAACCGCAAGCTGCTGCATCAACTTGCCTACCCCCCTCAGCTGCTCGCGGCGAAGTCTATGCGTCGCCTTAGCGGTGTCTCTCGTCGCATGCGGCTCGGTGTGAGCCGGATCATATTAACTCAGAACAAGTTAACGGTGTCAATGAACAGCATTTCCTTGTCCGAAACGTTAACTTGCCAGGTCAGATGCGCTTACGTCATTCCAAACTGACACACGTTCTTACTGCTGATTCCCCCCCACGAAGTAACGTCACACAGCTATTGCTCCATCAGCCCGACCGCGGAAAAGTTCCGCTCCGGATCCCGCCCAGCAAAGTACTCTTGCAGCGTCGCGCTCAATTGCGCAGGCTCCCAAGCCTCACCCGCGGCGCTGAATTGATGCTCAGCGGTCGGCGCCGCAACCAGTGTCACCCGAGGCCCGTAGACGATGAACACCTGACCGTTGACTTCCGCGGCCGCCGGCGATGACAAGAACTTGACCAGGCTGACCACATGCTCAGGTGATAGCGGGTCGATCCCGCCCGCCTCGACTTCCGGTGCGGCACCGAAGACGTCGGCCGTCATGGCGGTGCGGGCGCGCGGACAAATCGCGTTGGCGCACACCCCGTAGCGACCCAGCGCCCGCGCGGCCGTCAGGGTGAGCGAGATGATGCCGGCCTTGGCGGCGCCGTAGTTGGCCTGACCCACCGGGCCGACCAGCCCCGCCTCCGACGCCGTGTTGACCAGCCGACCGAAGACGGTTCCCCCGGCGTCCTTTGCCTTGGAGCGCCAGTAAGTGGCCGCGTTGCGGGTGAGCAGGAAGTGGCCGCGCAGGTGTACCGCGATCACCAGGTCCCATTCCTCGTCGGACATGTTGAACAGCATCCGGTCGCGGGTGATCCCCGCGTTATTGACCACAATGTCCAGTCCACCCAGACCATCGGCCTGGACGACCAGTTCGTCGGCGGTTGCCCGCTCGCTGATGTCGCCGGCCACAGCGACCGCCTTGGAGCCGGCGGTGTTGATCTCGTCGATGACGTCGGAGGCATCGAGGGCGGCGGCGATGTCGTTGACGACGACGGTGGCGCCCGCTCGGGCCAGGCCAAGAGCTTCGGCCCGGCCCAGTCCCGCGGCCGCACCGGTCACCACCGCAACCTTTCCGGAGAGATCGGTCGCGTTCGTGCTGCTAGTCAATTTATGAATACCTCTAGTTTCTGGGGGCGCACTTCAGTCTTCGCGCAACAGCGCGGCTCGCGGACACTCGGCGATCGCCTGCTCGGCCAACTGCTCCTGGTCGGCGGGAATCGGGTCGAGCTTCACGACGGCGTAGTCGTCGTCGTCCAGGTCGAAGATATCCGGCGCGATTCCCAAGCACACAGCGTTACCTTCACACCGGTCACGGTCGACGATCACCCGCACAGCAACCTCCTTGCACCTGGCCTTCACCCGAGGACGCGCCCCATCAGTATGTAGGACCACCATAGGGCCCCGATACCGCTGGGGAAACGGCCGCTGGAATCTCAGACTAGAACGTGTTACAACCGGGAAGACGAACGGGTAGTCGTCGGCCGAGTAACGTCGGCTAGTCGAGGCGTGTCACGTTAACAAAGGACGGCTGGAATGCGCATCAGTTACACCCCCGAACAGGAGGAGCTGCGTCGCGAGCTGCGGTCGTACTTCACCACGCTTATGACCCCCGAGCGTCGGGAGGCGCTGCACTCGACGCAGGGCGAGGTGGGAACCGGCACCGCCTACCGCGACACCGTCGCGCAGATGGGCAAGGACGGGTGGCTGACCCTGAACTGGCCCAAGGAGTATGGCGGCCAGGACCGCTCCCCGATGGACTCGCTCATCTTCACCGATGAGGCCGCGATCGCCGGGGTGCCGGTGCCTTTCCTGACGATCAACAGTGTGGCGCCGACCATCATGGCTTTCGGAACCGAGGAACACAAGAAGTTCTTCCTACCCAAGATCGCGGCCGGGGAGTTGCACTTCTCCATCGGCTACTCCGAGCCGGGCGCCGGCACGGACCTGGCGAACCTGCGTACCACCGCCGTCCGCGACGGCGATGACTACGTCATCAACGGCCAGAAGATGTGGACCAGCCTGATCGCCTACGCCGACTGGGTCTGGCTGGCTGTCCGCACCAACCCGGAAGCCAAGAAGCACCGCGGCATTTCGATGCTGGTCGTGCCGACGACCGCGGAGGGGTTCTCCTGGACGCCCGTGCACACCATGGCCGGTGTGGACACCAGCGCCACCTATTACTCCGACGTGCGAGTCCCGGTGACCAACCTGGTCGGCGAGGAGAACGGCGGCTGGAAGCTGGTGACCAACCAGCTCAACCACGAACGCGTCGCTCTGGTGTCGCCGCAACCGATCTTCCTGGCCCTCCGCGAGGTTCGCGAGTGGGCGCAGAACACCAAGGACGCCGGCGGGGCCCGGCTGATCGACTCGGAGTGGGTGCAGATCAACCTGGCCCGGGTGCATGCCAAGGCCGAGGTGCTCAAGCTGATCAACTGGGAACTGGCGTCGTCGAACAGCGAGTCGTTGTCGCCGGCCGACGCATCGGCGGCCAAGGTGTACGGCACCGAACTGGCCACCGAGGCCTACCGGCTGCTGATGGAGGTGCTGGGGACCGCGGCGACGGTGCGCCAGGATTCGCCGGGTGCGCTGCTGCGCGGCCGGGTCGAGCGGATGCACCGCGCGTGCTTGATCCTGACCTTCGGCGGCGGCACCAACGAGGTGCAGCGCGACATCATCGGCATGGTCGCGCTGGGCCTGCCCCGAAACCGCTGAGCCCCCTCTTCCTAAGGACGAACATCGATGGATTTTTCGACAACCGAAGCGGCGAACGATCTCGGCGGCTTGGTCGACACGATCGTGAACTCGGTATGCACACCGGAGCACCAGCGTGAGCTCGACAAGCTAGACCAACGGTTCGACCGTGAGCTGTGGGGCAAGCTCGTCGACGCCGGAATCCTCACCAGCGCTTCGGCCACCTCGGTAGGCGGCGATGGATTCGGGGTGCTCGAGCAGGTCGCCATCCTGGTGGCGTTGGGTCACCAGTTGGCGGCCGTGCCTTACCTGGAGTCGGTGATGCTCGGCGCCGGTGCATTGGCCCGCTTCGGAACCGAGGAGCTGCAACAGGATTGGGGCGCCCCGGCGGTCAGCGGCGAGAAGATCCTCGCCGTCGCGCTGCTGGGCGAGATGGGTGAGGGTCCGGTGCAGGCCACCCGCGCCGGCGACGGCTATCGCCTCACCGGTACCCGCACACAGGTCGGCTTCGGGCCGGCGGCCGACGCCCTCCTCGTCCCGGCCGAGACCGACTCCGGCACGGCCGTTTTCGTGGTTGCCACCGGCGATCCCGGCGTTTCGGTGACCGCGTTGGAGACCACCGGCCTGGGCAGCGTCGGGCACCTGGCGCTGGACGGGACCGAGGTGGACGGTGCCAGAATGGTCGGCGGCGCCGAGGTCGTCGTCTGGCTCGACACACTTGCGGCCCTGGGGCGCAGCGCCTTCCAACTCGGAGTGCTGGAACGCGGACTGCAGCTCACCGCCGAATACGCCCGTGAGCGGGAGCAATTCGATCGTCCGATCGGTAGTTTCCAGGCGGTGTCACAACGGCTGGCCGACGGCTACATCGACGTCAAAGGCTTGCGGCTCACGCTCACTCAGGCGGCGTGGAAGGTCTCCGAGGACGTTCCCGCCGACATCGACGTGGCCAGCGCCGCGTTCTGGGCCGCCGACGCCGGGCACCGCGTGGCGCACACCATCGTGCACGTGCACGGCGGCGTCGGCGTCGATACCGACCACCCGGTACACCGCTACTTCTTGGCCGCCAAGGAGGCCGAGTTCGCGTTGGGCGGGGCCACCGGCCAGCTGCGCCGGATCGGCCGCGAGCTGGCGGAAACCCCTGCCTAATTTCGTGCTTCCTCCCGACCCCACGGTCACCAGGCTGCTGGTACCGCTGGCCGAGATCGAGGACCGCGGCGTCTATTTCGAAGACTCGTACGTCTGCTGGCGCGATCACCTGCGCCACGGCGCCGCGATCGCGGCGGCCCTGCGTGACCGCCTCGACCCTTCGCGGCCGCCGCACGTCGGCCTGCTGCTGGAGAACACCCCGTTCTTCTCGGCGATGCTGACGGCGGCCGGCATGTCCGGGATCGTGCCGGTGGGCCTCAACCCGGTGCGCCGCGGCGACGCGCTGGCGCGCGACATCGCCCATGCCGACTGTCAGGTGGTGCTGGCCGACTCGAATTCGGCTGAGTCGCTTGCCGGCATCGACTACGTCAACGTCGACTCCGCCGAGTGGGCCGACGAAGTGGCCACACATCGCGATGCCGAGCCGCACTTCCAATCGGCGACGGCCGCGGACCTTTTCATGCTGATCTTCACCTCGGGTACCAGCGGCGAGCCGAAGGCGGTCAAGTGCAGCCACGGCAAGGTCGCGATCGCTGGCGTGACGATGACACAGCGATTCGGCCTCGGCCACGACGACGTCTGCTACGTGTCGATGCCGCTGTTCCATTCCAACGCGGTGCTGGTCGGCTGGGCGGTGGCGGTGGCCTGCCAGGGCTCACTGGCGTTGCGGCGCAAGTTCTCCGCGTCCAACTTCCTGGTCGATGTCCGCCGCTTCGGCGCCACCTACGCCAACTACGTCGGCAAGCCCCTGTCGTACGTGCTGGCAACGCCCGAGCAGCCCGACGACGCGGACAATCCCCTGCGGGCGGTGTACGGCAACGAGGGCGTGCCCCGCGATGTCGAACGCTTCGCGCGTCGATTCGGCTGCGTGGTCCAGGACGGGTTCGGTTCCACCGAAGGCGGGGTGGCGATCGCGCGCACCCCGGACACCCCGGATGGTGCCTTGGGCCCGCTGCCCGAGGGCGTCGACATCGTCGACCCCGACACCGGTGCACCCTGCCCGGCGGGCGTGGTCGGCGAGCTGGTGAACACCGCCGGAGCGGGCCGGTTCGAGGGTTACTACAACGACGAGGCCGCCGAGGCCGAGCGGATGGCGGGCGGGGTCTACCACACCGGCGACCTCGCCTACCGCGACGACGCCGGCTACGCGTACTTTGCGGGACGGCTGGGCGATTGGATGCGCGTCGACGGTGAAAACCTCGGCGCCGCCCCGATCGAACGGGTGCTGCTACGCCACCCGGACGTGACGGAGGTGGCCGTCTACGCTGTGCCGGATCCGGTGGTCGGTGACCAGGTGATGGCCGCTTTGGTGCTGGCATCCGGGGCCGAGTTCGATGCCGAGAAGTTTCGCGCCTTCCTGGCCGAGCAGCCCGACCTGGGGCCCAAGCAGTGGCCGTCCTACGTCCGGGTCAGCGCCGAACTTCCGCGCACGGTGACCTTCAAGGTGCTCAAGCGCCAGTTGGCTGCGCAGGGTGTCGACTGCGACGATCTGGTGGTGCGAATCCAGCCGCAAAGGGGGAGGGGAACGTCCGCGGGTGATGGAACTCCGTAAGGTGATCGCCGGATCGGCTCTTCTTGCGTCCCTCGGCGCGGTCGCGCTCGGGTTGGGCGCCGGTCTCGCCGTGGCGGATCCTGTGCCACCGCTGTCTCTTATACACATCTGACGCTGCCGACGATCGCATAAGTGTAGATCTCGG